>NZ_JBEOVO010000013.1:0-202480 GCF_040295605.1 Streptomyces sp. NPDC002773 | reverse complement strand
ACGCCGTCGAGGTGTACGACGAGTTGACCCGCCCGGACGACGCCCTGTGCGTCACCTGCCGCGAGCCCATCGGCACCTTCTACGGCCACGAGGCCCGCCCCGCCACGGAGTGTCGGGCGGATCAGCGGGGCGGGCGACGCGGACCGGGCGGCCGCACTGTTGAGGGGGGAGCCGGCGGCCCGGCCGTCGCCTTGCGGCGAGAAGCACAGTCAACCGGTACGGGGACGAGCGCGGCAGAGTACGCGGACGGGAAGAACGGGTACTTGGTTCACACCCCGTGCGAAATCGGCCACCGCTACGCTGGGTTCACCGATCGACCGGAGCGGTCATGCAGCCCAACACCTTGCTCGATGCCCTGCTCGACGAAGCGGGCGTCTCCCACGCCGGCCTTGCCGCCCATGTGAACCGGGCCGGCCGGGCCAGGGGTCTCGTGCTGCGGTACGAACACACCGCCGTGGCGCGCTGGTTGAAGGGCCAGCGGCCGCGCGGCCAGGTGCCGGACCTGATCTGCGAGGTGCTCGCCGCCCGGCTGCACCGGCAGGTGACCCTGGACGACATCGGCCTCGGCGTACCGGACGGGCCGCTGTCCGCCGCCGGTTCGCCGCTCTCCGGGTTCGTGGAGCGGGCGGCCGCCCTGTGGCGCTCCGACGAGCAGCAGCGGCCGCACATAGTCGGTGCGCCGGCCGTGACCGGTACCCCGGCGGTGATGCCGGTGTGGGAGTGGGAGAACCCGCCGGAGGACATGGACGTCTCCCGTACCGGCCGGACCGCGGTCTCGTCCGCCGACATCACCGTGCTCAGCTGCGCCCGCTCCCACTACGAGCAGATGTACCGCAAGGCCGGGGGCATCGCGGCCCGCGCCCGGATCGTCGGCTTCCTCACCACCGAGACGGCGCCGCTGCTGCGGGGCTCGTACAGCGACGCCCTCGGACGGCGGTTGCACCGCGCCACCGGGGGGCTTGTGGCGGTGGCGGGCATCTGCGCGTACGACGCGGACGCGCACGGTCTCGCCCAGCGCTACTTCCACCAGGCGCTGCGGCTCGCGAAGGCGAGCGGGGACCGGGGGCTCGGGGCCTATGTGATCGCGCTCCTCGTCAACCAGTCGCTGTTCATGGGGGAGTACCGGCAGGCGGTGGCGTTCGCGGAGGCGGCGCTGCGGGCGGCGGGGCGCCAGATCACCCCGGCGCTCGCGGCCGATCTGACGGCGATGCAGGCGAAGGCGTACGCGCGTCTGGGTGACGGCGCGGCCGCGTTGGCCTGTATCCGGCGGGCCGAGGCGGCGGCGGAGCGGATCCGTCCGGGGGACGAGCCGGCCGAGACGGGCTATGTCCAGCCGGGGTTCGTCAATGTGCAGGTCGCCGAGGCCCTGCTCAGTCTGGGTGATCTCACCGCGGCCCACGAGCACGCGTCGATGGCGGTGGGGACGCCCTCGCACGACCGGGGCCGGGTGCACCGGCTCGCCATGCTGTGCCAGATCGAGCTGCGGCAGGGGGAGGCCGACGGGGCGGCGCGTACGGCCGTGGAGATGACCGAGCGGGCACGGGGGATGGAGTCGCGGCGGCTGCGGGACCGGCTGCGGCAGGTGCGGGAGCATCTCCTCGCGAGCGGCGGAGGCGAGGCCCGGGAGGCGGCGGCTCTCATCGACGGAGCCCTACGCGTTCCCCTCTAGGCGTCGAACTGCTGCGATATTGCCACCCATCAAGCACCGACCAGTCGGAAGGTGGCAAGAACGTGCAGTGGACGAAACTGAGCGAACGCTCTGTCTATGAGAATCGCTGGTTCCAGGTGAACCTCGCGGACGTCGAACTCCCGGACGGCCGCCACCTCGACCACTATCTGATCCGGCTCCGGCCGGTCGCCGTCGCGACCGCCGTCAACGACGCCGACGAAGTACTGATGCTCTGGCGCCATCGCTTCATCACCGACAGCTGGGGCTGGGAACTGGCCGCCGGTGTCGTCGAGGACGGCGAGGACATCGAGACGGCCGCCGCCCGCGAGATGGAGGAGGAGACCGGCTGGCGGCCGGGGCCGCTGCGCCATCTCCTCACCGTCGAGCCGTCCAACGGCCTCACCGACGCCCGGCACCACCTCTACTGGGCGGAGCGGGCCACGTACACGGGGCCGCCCGAGGACGCCTTCGAGTCCTCCCGGCGGGCCTGGGTCCCGCTGAAACGGATCCCCGACCTGATCGCCCGGGGCGAGATCCCGGCCGCCAACATGGCCGCGGGGCTGCTGATGCTCCACCACCTGCGCCTCGGCTGACGAACGCGGGAGCTCTGTGGCGCGCGAGCGCGCGAGCGCGGGAATGCCGGACGGCCCGTACCTGTGCGGGTGTACGGGCCGTCCGGTGATCACGGGGTGGCGCGGGAGATCAGGCGTACGGGTAGAAGCCCGAGCCCGTCTTCCGGCCGAGCCGGCCCGCGTCCACCATGCGCTGGAGCAGCGGGGGAGCGGCGTACAGCGGCTCCTTGAACTCCGCGTACATCGAGTCGGCGATCGAGGCGATCGTGTCCAGACCGATCAGGTCCGAGAGCTTCAGCGGGCCCATCGGGTGGGCGCAGCCGAACTCCATGCCGTTGTCGATGTCGTCGCGGCTCGCGATACCCGACTCGAACATCCGGATCGCCGAGAGCAGGTACGGCACGAGCAGCGCGTTGACCACGAAACCGGAACGGTCCTGCGCGCGGATCGCGTGCTTGCCGAGCGTCTTCTCCGCGAAGGCCTGCGCCCGGCTGATCGTGCCCTCGGAGGTGGTGAGGGCCGGGATCAGCTCGACGAGCTTCTGCACCGGGGCCGGGTTGAAGAAGTGGATGCCGATGACCTGGTCGGGGCGGGAGGTCGCCACGGCCAGCTTCACCAGCGGGATGGAGGAGGTGTTCGAGGCGAGGATGGCGTCGGGCCGGGTCATCACCTGGTCGAGCACCTGGAAGATCTCGGTCTTGACCTGCTCGTTCTCCACGACCGCCTCGATGACGAGGTCACGGTCGGCGAACTCGCCCAGGTCGGTGGTGAAGCTGAGGCGAGCGAGCGTCGCGTCCCGCTCCTCCTCGCTGAGCTTGCCGCGTTCGGCGGCCTTCGTCAGCGAGTTGTAGAGCCGTGTGCGGCCGATCTCCAGCGCCTCGCCGGTGGTCTCGGCGACCCTCACGTCAAGGCCGCTCCGGGCACACACCTCTGCGATGCCCGCGCCCATCTGGCCGCAGCCCACCACTCCGACGCGCTCAATGTCGGCCATGGAGTCCGTCACCTCGTGCCTTTCGCTCTTCTCTGGCGGCGGGGCCCGTGTGATTCCGATGCGTCCGCCTCGACCCCACGACGTTACCGCTCATTAACCGATGATCGATCGCTCGGGGCGGGCATGCTGTCCGGGTGGATGTGAGGTATCCGACAGACGAGGGGTACAAGTGCGGCCTATCGGCAGAAGAGGGTTCGTGGCGGGAACGACCGGGGCGGTGCTGGCCATGACGGGAACGGCGGCGCCGGCGGTGGCCGGGTCCGAGGCGCCGGTACGAGGGAGCGCACCCCGCCGGGACGCGTTCCGCGGTGTGTGGATCGCCACGATCTCCAATCGAGACTGGCCCTCCCGCGGCGGTCTGAGCGCGGCGGAGCAGCGCGCCGAACTCCTCGCCCACCTGGACACGGCGGTCGAGCGCCGGCTCAACACGGTGGTCCTCCAGGTCCGGCCGAGCGCCGACGCGCTGTGGCCTTCGCCGCACGAGCCGTGGGCGGAGTGCCTCACCGGGACGCAGGGCCGCGACCCCGGCTGGGACCCGCTCGCCACGGCTGTCGAGGAGGCCCATGCGCGGGACCTCGAACTGCACGCCTGGTTCAACCCGTACCGAGTGGCGAACCACACGGACCGGTCCCGGCTCGTCGCCGACCATCCGGCCCGGGTCCACCCGGAGTGGGCGCTGGCCTTCGGCGGGAAGCTCTACTACAACCCGGGGCTGCCCGAGGTCCGCCGCTTCGTCCAGGACGCGATGCTGGACGCCGTGCGGCGCTACGACATCGACGCGGTGCACTGGGACGACTACTTCTATCCGTACCCGGTGGCCGGGCAGGAGTTCGCCGACGACGAGGCGTACGAGCGGTACGGCGGGGACTCCCCCGACAAGGCGTCCTGGCGGCGCCGCAACATCGATCTGCTGGTCTCCGAGATGTCCGTCCGCATCAAGGAGGTGAAGCCGGACGTGGCCTTCGGGATCAGCCCCTTCGCGGTCTGGCGGAACGTCGCCACCGACCCGGCGGGCTCCGACACGAGCGGCGGGATCCAGACGTACGACGATCTGTACGCCGACAGCCGGAAGTGGGTCCGGGAGGGCTGGCTCGACCACGTGGTGCCGCAGCTGTACTGGCACATCGGGCAGCCCGGCACGGACTACGCCAAGCTGCTGCCCTGGTGGGACGAGGTGGTCCGGGGCACCGGCGTCGGCCTCTACGTCGGCGAGGCCCTCTACAAGGCGGGCGATCCCGCGCAGCCCGAGGCCTGGCAGGACCCGAAGGAGCTGTCACGCCACCTGGAACTCGCCGCCAGGCACCCGTCGGTCGGCGGCCACTGCTTCTTCGCCGCCAAGGAGGTCGCGGAGGACCCGATCGGGGCGATGGCGACCGTGGTGGCCGATCACTACCCGACCCGGGTCCGTCCGCCGAGGGAGAGGGGTCAGCGGGCCCCCGCCTCCGGGTGAGGGCGTACGACGGTGTCGGGGCCCGGCGACATCAGGGCCTCGTGTCCGTCGTCGTCGAACTTCACGCGGTACGGGGGAGTGCCGTCCTCCCCCAGTACCTGAAGGACCTCGGCCGTACGGTCGTGATGACCGACGGTCCGGCCGTGCACCAGCAGTTTGTCGCCCACGCTCGCCTGCATCGGGGTGACCTCCTCGCGACCGGGCTTGTCCTGCTCCGCTTCGTCCAGCTCCGCGCTGTCCTGCACCACGCTGTCCTGCACCGCGCGGTCCTGCTTCGGAGCCTATGACTGCCATTGTGACCCGGGTCACCCCGATCCGTCGCGTCAGCTCTTCGCCCGCTGGGTCACCGCGATGCAGACCAGGACGGCGACCGCGGCCAGCGGGGCGGCGAGCGGCAGGGTCTCGCCCAGCAGGAACACCGACCAGAACAGGGTCAGGAGCGGCTGAGCGAGCTGGAGCTGGCTCGCCTTGGGGATGCCGATCGACGCCATGCCCCGGTACCAGACGTACAGGCCGAAGAAGGTGGAACCGGCGGCGACCCAGACCAGGCCGATCACACCGTGGGCGTTCAGGTGCACCGGTTCCAGGGACAGCGCCACGGCGGAGCCGACCAGCATCAGCGGCAGGCACAGGACCAGGGCCCAGCCGATGACCTGCCAGCCCGGCATGAGCCGGGCGAGGCGGCCGCCCTCGGTGTAGCCGGCCGCGCACACGAGGAGCGCGCCGAAGAGGTACAGGTCGCCCTGCGACACGGCCCCACCGCTCTGCTGGAGCGTGAAGCCGAGGACCACGACCGCGCCCGAGACGGCGGCGAACCAGAAGGTGCGCGACGGTCGCCGGCCGGTCCGCAGCGCGGCGAGGGTCGCCGTGGTGAGGGGGAGGAGGCCCACCACGACAGCGGCGTGCGAGGTGGTGGAGGTCTGCAGGGCCAGGGTCGTCAGGAGCGGGAAGCCGATGACGACACCGCCGGCGACGACGGCGAGGCCCACCCAGTGGCGCCGCTCCGGTAGCGGGACCCGGCCGACGAGGAGGAAGGTGCCCGCGATGAGGCCGGCGAGCGCGGAGCGCACGGCCACCAGCGACCAGGGGCCGAAGCTCTCCAGGCCCCAGGCGGTCGACGGGAAGGTGAGCGAGAAGCACACGACGCCGAGGACGGCGAGCAGGGTGCCGCGGGGGAGCGGGTCGGCGGCGCTACCGGTGGTGCTCCCGGGGGAGGTGCTCGCGGTGGCGCTTCCGTCGGTGGCGCTTCCGTGGGTGGCGGTGACCGCTATCGTCGTGGAGGCAGTAGCGCTATTCTGTGCTGTCATGAACGAGCGTAGCAGTGTCGCGGAACTGGCGCATTCCCTCAGGGCGGACCTGAACCGCTACTCACCTGGTGGAAAGCTGCCGTCGAGTCGCGTGCTCGTCGAGCGCTACCGCGTCTCCCCGGTGACCGTCACCCGCGCCCTCGCCCAGCTCGCCTCCGAAGGGCTCGTGGTCACCCGCCCCGGCGCCGGGGCCTTCCGCGCCGAGCCCCGCACCGCCGTCCCCGCCACTGGGGACACCTCGTGGCAGGAGGTCGCCCTCAGCGCCGACACCGCGACGGAACTCGTCCCCCGTTCCGTCGACGCCTCCGGCGTCCTCGTCACCCTCTCCGCGCCGCCGCCCGGCGTGATCGAGTTCAACGGCGGCTACCTCCACCCCTCCCTCCAGCCCCAGCGCGCCCTCGCCGCCGCCCTTGCCCGCGCCGGGCGCCGCCCCGGCGCCTGGGGCAGGCCGCCCACCGACGGCCTGCCCGAGCTGCGCGAGTGGTTCGCCCGCGAGATAGGCGGCAGCGTCACCGCCGCCGATCTGCTCATCACCGCCGGCGGCCAGCCCGCCATCACCACCGCCCTGCGTGCCCTCGCCCCGCCCGGCACCCCCGTCCTCGTCGAGTCGCCCACCTACCCGGGCATGCTCGCCGTCGCCCGCGCCGCCGGACTGCGCCCCGTCCCCGTCCCCGCCGACGCCGACGGAGTCCGCCCCGAGCTCCTCGAAGCCGCGTTCCGCGCCACCGGGGCCCGGGTCTTCGTCTGCCAACCGCTCTTCCAGAACCCGACCGGGGCCGTGCTCGCGCCGGAGCGGCGCCGCGAGGTCGTCCGTATCGCCCGTGCCGCCGGAGCCTTCGTCGTCGAGGACGACTTCGCCCGCCGTCTCGTCCACGAGGACGCGCCGCCGCTCCCCGCCCCGCTCGCCGCCGAGGACCCCGACGGTGTCGTCGTCCACGTCTGCTCGCTCACCAAGGCCACGTCGCCCAGCCTGCGGGTCGGCGCCCTCGCCGCCCGCGGCCCCGTCCTGGAACGTCTGCGCGCCATCCAGGTCGTCGACAGCTTCTTCGTCCCCCGGCCGCTCCAGGAGGCCGCGCTCGAACTCGTCGGATCGCCCGCCTGGCACCGTCATCTGCGGGCCGTCGCCCAGGAGCTCAAGAGCCGCCGGGACCTGCTGGCCGGTGCCGTCGCCCGCCATCTGCCCGAGCTCGCCCTGCCCCACATCCCCTACGGCGGCTACCACCTCTGGCCCCGCCTCCCCGACGCCCTCCCCGAGGCCGCCCTCGTCGCCGCCGCCCTGCGGACCGGCGTCGCCGTGACTCCCGGCCGCCCCTACTTCTGCGCCGAGCCCCCCGCCGGGCACATCCGGCTGAGTTTCGCGGGTGTCGCGGGCCCCACCGAGATCGTCGAGGGCGTGCGCCGCCTGCGGACGGCGGTCGACGAGCTCACCGCCTGACCGCCCGGGACGGGCCGGGCGGGGCTCCCCGCCCGGCGCCCCCGGCGCCGGTCCGGGCAAATTCACCTGACAAGCCCCGGCGTCACTGGAACCCTGCGGGCATGAGCGACAGCATGACCCCAGGAACCCCCGTCATGCACGGGACGTACGAGATCTCAGCCGACCCCGCGCGGATCGACGCCGCCCGCGTCCACCACTGGCTCTCCACGGACGCCTACTGGGCCCTCGGCCGACCTCGGGAGAAGCAGGACGCCGCCATCGCCGGATCCCTCAACCTCGGCGCGTACCACCGCGAGACCGGCGAGATGGCCGCCTACGCGCGCGTCGTCACCGACTACGCCACCTTCGCCTGGCTCTGCGACGTCTACGTCGACCGCCCGGCCCGCGGCACCGGCCTCGGCACCGCGCTCGTCACCGCCGTCCGCGACCACCTCGCACCGCACGGACTCGGCCGCATCATGCTCGCCACCGCCGACGCGCACGGTGTGTACGAGAAGGTCGGTTTCTTGCCACTGCGGAATCCGGACAAGTGGATGGCTCTCGGGCGGCAGTGAGCCGGGGCCCCTCCCGTCCCGGTGAATGACCCCTTGACCTGCGGAGCCTCCGGCCTCACGATCGCGGCCATGAGTCTTCGGGTGACGCTCGTCACGGCGGCACGCAGCTCCTCCCTGCTCGCCGAACGGTTCGACGACGACCGGCCACTGGACGAGGCCGGCTGGTACGAGGTGCAGCTCGCCGCGCCGGCGCTCATCCCGCTCGGCGCGGCCGAACTGCGCTACTGCTCCCCGACCCCGCGCAGCCGCGCCACCGGCACCGCCCTCGGCTACGCGCCGCTCGTCCAGCCCGCGCTGCGCGACTGCGACATGGGCCGCTGGCGGGGCCTCACCCTCGCCGAGGTCGCCGCCCTCGAACCGGCCGCCGTCGACGCCTGGCTCACCGACGCCCGCACCGCCCCGCACGGCGGCGAACCGCTCCTCGCCTTCATCACCCGGATAGGGAGCTGGCTCGACACCCGCCCCGCCGACGACGGCGCCATCGTCGCCGTCGCGGAACCCTCCGTCGTACGGGCCGCCCTCGTGTACGCCCTGAAGGCGCCGCCCGCCACCTACTGGAACGTCGATGTGCGCCCCCTCTCCACCGTCACCCTGGCCGGTCGCCCCGGCCTCTGGCACCTCCAGCTCGACACCGCCCTGCGCTGACCCGCACGTGCCAGGGGGAGCCGGCGGCCGCGACCGGCTAGCCTGAGAGCACGATGAACCGTTTGACCACGTCCTATGGCGCCTTCACGCTGACCCGCTTTCCCGAGGACCCGCGCGACCAGCTGCGCGCCTGGGACGCGGCCGACGAATACCTCCTCGGCCATCTGGCCGAGAGCGGTACCGACCTGTCCGGCACCGTCGCCGTCCTCGGCGACCGCTGGGGAGCCCTCGTCACCGCGCTCCGGGCCGCCGGCACCGGCGAGCTCGTCCAGATCACCGACTCGTACCTCGGCGGGCAGGCCACCCGGGCCAACCTCGCGCGCGCCGGGGCCGCCCCGGACGCCGTCCTGCTGCTCACCACCGAGGACCCGCCGCCCGAGCGGATCGACGTCCTCCTCGTCCGCGTCCCCAAGAGCCTCGCGCTCCTGGAGGACCAGCTGCACCGGCTCGCCCCCGCCGTGCACGAGGGCACCGTGATCGTCGGCACCGGCATGGTCAAGGAGATCCACACCTCCACCCTCCGTCTCTTCGAGCGGATCCTCGGCCCCACCCGCACCTCGCTCGCGGTGAAGAAGGCCCGGCTGATCCACACCACCCCCGACCCCGCGACCTCTCCGCGCCCCAACCCCTGGCCGCACCGGTACGACCTCCCGGCGGACACCCCCGCGCCCGGTCTGCCCGGACTGACCGTCACCAACCACGCCGGTGTCTTCTGCGCCGACCGGCTCGACGTCGGCACCCGCTTCTTCCTCGCCAACCTGCCCGGCGGCCTCGGCCGCGCCCGCGTCGCCGACCTCGGCTGCGGCAACGGCGTGGTCGGTCTCGCCATCGCCCTCTCCGAACCCGACGCGGAGCTGATCTTCACCGACGAGTCGTACCCGGCGGTCGCCTCGGCCGAGGAGAACTGGCGCGCCCACGTGGGCGACGGACGCAAGGCCGAGTTCATCGTCGGCGACGGGCTCACCGACCTGCCCGCCGGCTCCGTGGACCTCGTCCTCAACAATCCGCCGTTCCACAGCCACCAGGCCACCACCGACCGCACGGCCCGCCGCATGTTCACGGACGCGCGGCGCGCGCTGCGGCCCGGCGGAGAGCTGTGGGTCATCGGCAACCGGCACCTCGGCTACCACGTCACCCTCCGCCGCATCTTCGGCAACAGCGAACTCGTCGCGAGCGACGCCAAGTTCGTGGTCCTGCGGGCGGTACGGGCGGCGTAGGTCATCTTCCCCAGGTGCGGGAGCACAGGACGAGCCGGTACCCGTCGGGATCGGCGACGGTGACGCCGTACTCGTCCCAGTACGGGTTGTGCGCGGCCACCCGCGAGCCGCCGACGGCGAGCAGCCGCTCCACCTGCTCCTCCTCGACGGGTGCCCCGAGGTAGACGACGAACAGGTCGTCCACCGTCGGGGCCGGCTCCAGCGGCCGCTCGGGATCACGGGTCAGCTCGAAGTGCCAGCTCCCGTCCGGCGGCCCGACCATGAGCAGGTCGTGATGGCCGGACACCCGCTCGGTACTCCGCCACAACACGTCGAGCCCGAGCCCGTCGACGTAGAACCGCTCGGCAGCGGCCAGATCCCGTGAAGGGCGAGCGACCCGTACCCGGGTCTGCGCATCGATGATCATGCCCCAAGGCTAGGGCCTGCGCGGCCGATCACGGCTGGGACCGCGGTGACCGGACAGATCCTGGTGCCGGCGCTCGCGGTTGGTCAGCTCCGCGCTCAGCGATCGCGAAAGGTCAGGTCGAGCGCTCGTACCTGGTGCTCGCCGGTGGTGACGGAGAGGGCGACGATCCGGTCCTCGCGCAGGATGAACGCCACCGCCGAGACCGGTCGGCCGGCGACGAAGGCGACCGCTCCGACGGCGCCTTCGACCAGCGCGGGCCGCGTCACGTCCGCGAACCGCGCGAACGCGGCCGCCCCCTCGGCGACGGCCGGGGCGCCGTGCACCGGGCCGCGCTCGGACCAGGCGATCACGTCCGGGTCGAGGACGGCGGCGAGTGTACGGGCGTCACGCGCGCGTGCGGCCGCCAGGAACCGGTCCACGACCGCCCGCTGCCGCCCCTCTTCCCCCTCGGTACGGACCGCCCCGCCGCCCCGGATCCGCTCCCGGGCCCGCCGGGCGAGCCGCGTCACCGCCGCGGGGGAGCCGCCGGTGATCCGCGCCGTCTCGTGGGGCGGCAGCCCGAACACGTCGTGCAGGACGTAGACGACCCGCTCGTCCGCCGTGAGGGACTCCAGTACGACGAACAGCGCGAGCCACAGAGAGCCGACCCGGCTCTCGCCCGGCCCGTCGCCCAGGGCCGACCTGTAATCCTCACCCGGCCCGTCACCCCCGCCCGCCCGTCCCCTCACTCGGCGCGTCTGGAGCCCCCGTACGCACTCCCGTCCTACCAGCGCCGTCAGCCATGCCGATCCGTCTTCCCGCTCCAGACGGGCCCGCGCCGCGGTGAGCGCGGCCTCCGCCTCGGCCTGTGAACCGGTCATCCGCAGGGCCATGCGCCGCAGTTGTTCCTCGTGGGCGTGGAAGCGCCCGGTCAGGGCGGTCAGGAAGGTGTCGTCGGGCATGGCGCCTCACTCCTCGTCGGGTCCGTCACCGCGTTGACGCGAGGGCTCACCGGGATGTGACATGCCACGCGGAAAGGCCGGCCCGACGCGCGGGGCGTCGAGCCGGCCTTCCTCGGGTGTCTAGCCGGGGGTCAGTCCGTGCCGAACTCCATCGCGGCGCGGTCCAGCATCTCGTCGTCGTCGGAGACCTCGCCGCGGGAGGCGATGGCCTCGGCGCCGCCCTCCGGCATGGAACCGATCAGCCCGGTCGCGGCCGCCTGGGCGGCACCGATCGCGGGGTTGGAGGTGCCGATCAGGCCGAGGCCCGCGTACTGCTCCAGCTTGGCGCGGGAGTCGGCGATGTCGAGGTTGCGCATGGTGAGCTGGCCGATCCGGTCCGCCGGGCCGAAGGCCGAGTCCTCGGTGCGCTCCATGGACAGCTTGTCCGGGTGGTAGCTGAACGCCGGGCCCGTGGTGTCGAGGAGCGAGTAGTCCTCGCCGCGCCGCAGCCGCAGCGTCACCTCGCCGGTGACGGCCGCGCCCACCCAGCGCTGCAGGGACTCACGGACCATCAGCGCCTGCGGGTCCAGCCACCGGCCCTCGTACATCAGCCGGCCGAGGCGCCTGCCCTCGTTGTGGTACTGGGCGAGGGTGTCCTCGTTGTGGATCGCGTTGACGAGGCGCTCGTACGCCGCGTGCAGCAGGGCCATGCCGGGCGCCTCGTAGATGCCGCGGCTCTTGGCCTCGATGATCCGGTTCTCGATCTGGTCCGACATGCCCATGCCGTGGCGGCCGCCGATGGCGTTGGCCTCCATGACGAGGTCGACGGGGGAGGAGAACTCCTTGCCGTTGATGGTCACCGGGCGGCCCTGGTCGAAGCCGATGGTGACGTCCTCGGTGGCGATCTCGACCGAGGGGTCCCAGAAGCGGACGCCCATGATCGGCTCGACGGTCTCCACACCGGTGTCCAGGTGCTCCAGGGTCTTCGCCTCGTGGGTGGCGCCCCAGATGTTGGCGTCGGTGGAGTACGCCTTCTCGGTGCTGTCGCGGTAGGGCAGCTCGTGGGCGAGCAGCCACTCCGACATCTCCTTGCGGCCGCCGAGCTCGGTCACGAAGTCCGTGTCCAGCCAGGGCTTGTAGATCCGCAGGTGCGGGTTGGCGAGCAGGCCGTAGCGGTAGAACCGCTCGATGTCGTTGCCCTTGAAGGTCGAGCCGTCGCCCCAGATCTGGACGTCGTCCTCGAGCATCGCCCGGACGAGGAGGGTGCCGGTGACGGCACGGCCGAGCGGCGTGGTGTTGAAGTAGGCGCGGCCGCCGGAGCGGATGTGGAACGCCCCGCAGGTGAGTGCGGCAAGGCCCTCCTCGACCAGTGCCGCGCGGCAGTCGACCAGGCGCGCGATCTCGGCACCGTAGGTCTTGGCGCGGCCGGGCACCGAGGCGATGTCGGGCTCGTCGTACTGGCCGATGTCGGCGGTGTAGGTGCACGGGATGGCGCCCTTGTCGCGCATCCATGCGACCGCGACGGAGGTGTCGAGGCCGCCCGAGAAGGCGATGCCGACGCGCTCGCCGGCGGGCAGGGAGGTGAGGACCTTGGACATAGGAAGAGTATGCATCATCGCGCATGGTCATGCAAAGGGGTGTCGGTGGACGGCCCGGATCCGCCGCGTCCGGCACCCGTGCGAGGGTCCGCTCCCTGATGCGCGCGGTGCCCTGCGGCCGGATCACCGGACGCGGTCGTAGACCATGGCGATCTCACCCAGCTCGCCGGCCTCCTGGTGGGTGGGCTTCCACCGTGTGCCGGGCAGGCCGTTCTCGAACAGGCGCCGGCCGCCCCCGGCGATCTCCGGGCAGATCAGCAGGTACAGCCGGTCGATCGCGTCCGCGGCGAGAAGCGCCTGGATGACGCTCGGGCTGCTGTTGACCAGGATGTCGCCCCCGTCGGCCGCTCTCAGCTCGGCGACGACATCGGTGGCCGGTGCGTCCACCACGCGGGCGCGTTCCCAGGGGGCTTCGGTCAAGGTGCTCGACAGGACCACCTTCTCGGTGTCGACGAGCCACTTCGCGTATCCGCGGTCGCGCGGGTCGGCGCTCTCGTCGGCGGCGACCGTCGGCCAGTACGCCAGGAACCCCTCGGCGTTGACACGGCCGAGGAGTGCCGTCGTCGCGTCCGCCCAGATGCGGTCGAGGTGGTCGCGGGCGACCTCGGTGGTCGCGTAACGGACGATCGCCGCCATGTCGCCGGGTCCGCCGGGGCCGTGGAGGCGCCCGTCGAGGGTGAGGGCGATGTTGGCGGTCACCTTGCGTCCGGTCGGGAGGGCCATGGCGGTGTACCTACTTTCCTTCGGCGGGAGTGGGGCTGGGGTCCGTGCTGCCAGGGGTGGTGCTGACGGCGTCGGCGAGCTTGTCGAGGCACTGGCCGAAGCCGATCTCGATGCCCGCGACGAAGTCGGCGGAGCCGACGGCGCTGTCGTCGATCCGGTAGTGGACGTCGAGGTCCGTGCCCGCGTCGGTGGGCCGCAGGCTGAAGTCGACGTGGGCGGTGAAGGCCGGGCTGTCGTCGGGGAGCCGAGGGGAGAGCCGATAGGTGAGCCGCTCACCGGGGCGGGCCTCGTCGACGACGCCTTCCCCGCGTCCGGCGACCGGGTCGGAGCCGTCGGTGTCCTCGGCGTCGCGGTACTCCAGGAGGATCCGTCCGCCGGGGTGCGGCTCGAAGACGAGCTCGGAGACCCGGAGTTCGTCGGGCGTCCACCACCGGGCGAGCAGGGGGGTCTCGGTCAGATGGCGCCAGGTCAGCTCGGGGCGCCCGGCCAGTGACCGGTGGAACCGGAACGACCGGCCGTCGGCCCACCCGGGCTCCACCGCGGCGAGCCTCTCGGTGTCCAGGCTGAGGCCGTGACGCTCGTAGGTCTCGCGCGATCCGCCGGCATGGTCGGCGGTGTCCGCGATCAGGGCGAGCGCGGCCGCGAGGTCCCGCAGGGGGGCGGACCGGAGGGCGTAGACACGGCGCTGTCCGGTCCGCTGGGAGGTGACGACCCCGGCCCGTTCGAGCGTCTGCAGATGTTTGGTCGTCTGCGGCTGCCGCGCCCCGGCGAGCGTGGCGAGGACGCCGACCGGGCGGGGCCGCTCGGCCAGGAGGCGTACGAGGCGCCAGCGGGCCGGGTCGGCCAGTGCGGCGAGGAGTGAGTCTGCGTCCATGCGGGCAAGTATTCTCCACCGAGAATATTCCTGTCAAGGAATATGCGAGCGCCGAGGGAGAAGCAGGGGGGTCGCAAGCAGGAGTACGCCCGCCAGGCCGATCGCCGTCCGCGGGCCGAGCAGGCCGCCCAGCACGCCCCAGACGGCGGTCAGGAGCGCGGTCGAGGCCTTGGTCGACACCGCCCAGGCGGACAACGTCCGGGCGACCCGGTCGGACGCGGTGCGCTCCAGGCGGTAGGTGGCGGAGACGGGATTGAAGACCGCGCAGCAGAAGATGAGCCCGAACTCCACGCCCATCACGAGCAGCAGCCCTCCCGTCCCCGGCCCCAGGAAGACCAGGCCGAGGGGCCACAGCGCGCGCGTGCTCCCGGCCGCGATCAGGACCCGGCGCTGCCCGAACCGGGTGGCCAGCGGCCGGGCCAGCCGCGCCCCGAGCAGCCCGCCGATGGAGGGCACGGCGAAGGCGAGGCCGTACTGCCACGGCGCGAACCCCAGCCGGCCGAGCATCAGGACGGCAAGGAGCGGCTGGACGGCCATCACCAGGCCGTTGAACACGGCGGTGTTGAGGAACAGGGGACGCAGCATCGCGTCGGCGAGGATGTACCGCCAACCGTCGAGCAGGTCCCCGGCCCGCATCCGCGCGGCCTTCCGGGGCTCGGGCGGCGGCTCCTGCCCGCCCATCGCGCGGATGCCCAGCGCGGAGAGCAGGTAGCTGACCGCGTCGGCCACCACCGTCGCCACCGGGCCGAGGAGCCCGATCGCCACGCCGCCCAGCGGCGGGCCGATGATCGTGGTCGTCCAGGCCGTGGACTCGAACCGGGCGTGGGCGACGAGCAGGTCCTCGGCCGGCAGCAGCGTCTTCAGGTACGCGCCGGAGGCCGCGCGGAAGGTGATGTCGCCCGCCGCGACGACGACCGAGACCAGCAGGAGCTGGAGGAAGGTGAGCACGCCGAGCGCGTACGCGGCGGGGATCGTCAGCAGCGCCGCGAACCGCACCAGGTCCATCGCGATCAGCACCGGCCGTTTGCGGCGGAACTCCACCCACGGGCCGAGCGGCACCGCCACGGCCGCCCCCACCGCGGCCCCCGCGGAGGAGAGCGCGGCGACCTCGGCCGGTCCGGCGCCCAGCACCTGGACGGCGATCAGCGGGAACGCGCCGAAGGCCAGCCAGGTGCCGAGCGCGCTCGTCCCGTACGCGCCCCAGAGCCACCCGAACCGCGCCCCCAGCCGCCCTCCGAGCAGCCGCCCCCACCGCGCCCCCCACCCCGCCCCCGTCCGGCGACCGTGCCTCATGCCCGACCCCCCTCGCCCCCCACCGGCACAACCGATCCGCGACCGAAACCAGCCCGCCGCCATCGTCGAAAAGCAGCAACCGGCAGCATCAAAGCGACCTCATGCCCAAGGATCAAACAACTCCCGACCCACTCACCCACAACCACAGGTTGTACGCCCTGGCTCACGGCTAGGCTGGCGGCATGGACCTCGACGCCGTCCGGACGTTCGCCGCCGCTGCCGACGCCGGGCAGTTCCGGGAGGCCGCCGCCGAGCTTGCGATCACCCAGCAGGCGGTCTCCAAGCGGATCGCCGCACTGGAGCGCGACCTCGGCGTGCGACTGTTCACCCGCACCGCGCGCGGCGCCGAGCTCACCATCGACGGGCAGGCGTTCCTGCCCCACGCGCGCGAGCTGCTGCGTGCCGCCGAGCGTGCGGCCGCGTCCGTGCGCCCCGGCCACCGTCCGCTGCGCGTCGACGTCATCGCCTCACGCGTCGCCCCGTCGGGCCTGATGCGCGCTTTCCACCGCGCCCACCCCGAGATCGAACTCGACGTGGTGATGCTGTGGGACATCGAGAGGGCCGTCGCCGCGCTCAGGTCCGGGGAGATCGACGCGTCCTTCCGCGCTGTCGCCCCGCCCGGCCGTCCCCTTCCCGACGGCATCCGGTCCGTACGGGTGCTCGACGAGCCCCTTCAGCTCCTCACCGGCCCCGCCCACGCGCTCGCGGGCGCCCGCTCGGTACCGCTCGCTCGGCTCGCCGGGCACCGGATCTGGATGCCCGGCATCGTTCCCGGCACCGAGTGGGCCGCCTACTACGACGACCTCGTCGCCCAGTTCGGGCTCACCATCGAGGCGACCGGCCCCAACTTCGGCTCCGACGCGCTCCTCGACACCGTCGCCGACACCCCGGCCCTGGCCACCTTCATGGGGGAGCAGACCCGCCTCGTCTGGCCCGCGGGCCACGGTCTGCGCCGCATCCCGGTGACCGACCCGACGCCGGTGTACCCGCACTCGCTCCTCTGGCACCGCGACAACCCCCACCCGGCCCTCGCCGCCCTCCGTTCCCACCTCGCCACGACCCCGGCGACACCGACCGGCCCCGACGCCGCCCACACCTGGACGCCGGGCTGGGCGCTCCCCGCCCCCCTGGCCGCCCGAGACCTCGTTGCATAAAAGTGCGGCGAGACGTATAGTCATGCCATCCATGAGGAGGGTTTCCGATGACGGTACGAGTAGCAGTGGCGGGTGCGAGCGGATACGCGGGCGGTGAGCTCCTGCGCCTGCTCCTCGCCCACCCCCACGTGGAGATCGGCGCCCTGACGGGCCACTCCAACGCCGGTCAGCGGCTCGGGGCGCTCCAGCCCCATCTGCTGCCGCTCGCCGACCGCGTCCTCGTGCCCACCACCGCCGACGAGCTCGCCGGGCAGGGCCGTCGGCATGACGTGGTCTTCCTCGCCCTGCCGCACGGACAGTCCGCCGCCGTCGCCGAGCAGCTCGGACCTGACGTCCTCGTCGTCGACATGGGCGCCGACTTCCGGCTCGTGGAGCCCGCCGACTGGGAGACGTACTACGGCTCCCCGCACGCCGGGACCTGGCCCTACGGGCTCCCCGAACTCCCGGGTGCCCGTGCCGCCCTCGAAGGGTCCAAGCGCGTCGCGGTGCCCGGCTGCTACCCCACCGCCGTCTCGCTCGCCCTCTTCCCGGCGTACGCGAACGGGCTCGCCGAGCCCGAGGCCGTGATCGTCGCCGCCTCCGGCACCTCCGGCGCGGGCAAGGCTGCCAAGCCCCACCTCCTCGGCAGCGAGGTCATGGGCAGCATGTCGCCGTACGGCGTCGGCGGCGGCCACCGGCACACCCCCGAGATGATCCAGAACCTCAGCGGACCGGCGGGGGAGCGGGTCACCGTCTCCTTCACGCCGACCCTGGCGCCGATGCCCCGCGGCATCCTCGCCACCTGCACCGCCGCCGCGAAGCCGGGCGTCACCGCCGAGACCGTACGGGCCGCCTACGAGAAGGCCTTCGCGGACGAGCCGTTCGTCCACCTGCTCCCCGAGGGCCAGTGGCCGGCGACGGCGTCCGTCTACGGTTCCAACGCCGTTCAGGTACAGGTCACGTACGACGCGGCGGCGAACCGGATCATCGCCATCAGCGCCATCGACAACCTCACCAAGGGCACCGCCGGCGGCGCGGTGCAGAGCATGAACATCGCCCTGGGCCTCCCCGAGGACACCGGACTTTCCACGATTGGAGTTGCGCCGTGAGCGTGACCGCAGCGAAGGGATTCACGGCGGCGGGCATCGCCGCCGGGATCAAGCAGAACGGCAACCCGGACCTGGCCCTCGTGGTCAACACCGGGCCCCGCCGCGCCGCCGCGGGAGTCTTCACCTCCAACCGCGTCAAGGCCGCCCCCGTCGTCTGGTCCCAGCAGGTCCTCGCCGACGGCGAGCTGACCGCCGTCGTCCTCAACTCCGGCGGCGCCAACGCCTGCACCGGACCGAAGGGCTTCCAGGACACCCACGCCACCGCGGAGAAGGTCGCCGAGGTCCTGAGCGCGCAGGGCGCCGACGTCGGCGCCGGCGAGGTCGCCGTCGCCTCCACCGGCCTCATCGGCCTCCTGCTCCCCATGGACAAGCTCCTCCCCGGCGTCGAGAAGGCCGCGGCCGAACTCTCCGAGCACGGCGGCGAGAAGGCCGCCATCGCCATCAAGACCACCGACACCGTCCACAAGACCTCCGTGGTCACCAAGAAGGACGGGGCGGACGGCGGCTGGACGGTCGGCGGCATGGCGAAGGGCGCCGGCATGCTCGCCCCGGGCCTCGCCACCATGCTCGTCGTCCTCACCACCGACGCCGACGTCGACGCCGAGGGCCTCGACAGCGCGCTCCGTGGCGCCACCCGCGTCACCTTCGACCGGGTCGACTCCGACGGCTGCATGTCCACCAACGACACCGTCCTCCTCCTCGCCTCCGGCGCCTCCGGCGTCACCCCCGCGCAGGACGCGTTCACCGAGGCCGTACGGGAGGTCTGCGACGACCTCGCCCGCCAGCTGATCGGCGACGCCGAGGGCGCCAGCAAGGACATCCGCATCGAGGTGGTCAACGCGGCCACCGAGGACGACGCCGTCGAGGTGGGCCGTTCCATCGCCCGTAACAACCTCCTCAAGTGCGCCATCCACGGCGAGGACCCCAACTGGGGCCGGGTGCTCTCCGCCATCGGCACCACGCGGGCGGCCTTCGAGCCCGACGAGCTCAACGTCGCCATCAACGGCGTGTGGGTGTGCAAGAACGGCTCCGTGGGCGAGGACCGCGACCTCGTCGACATGCGCTACCGCGAGGTCACCATCACCGCCGACCTCGCCGCCGGCTCCGAGTCCGCCGTCATCTGGGCGAACGACCTGACCGCCGACTACGTCCACGAGAACAGCGCGTACTCGTCATGAGCGACCCCGAGAAGCCCGCGGGCACACCGGCCGAGAGCACGACCCGCAAGCACAAGGCCCTCCCCAAGGCGCAGATCCTCATCGAGGCCCTGCCCTGGCTGACCCGGCACAACGGGAAGACCGTCGTCATCAAGTTCGGCGGCAACGCCATGATCGACGAGGAGCTCAAGGCCGCCTTCGCCCAGGACGTCGTCTTCCTGCGCCAGGCCGGCCTCAAGCCGGTCGTCGTGCACGGCGGCGGCCCCCAGATCAGCGCCGCCCTCGACCGGCACGGCATCGTCAGCGAGTTCAAGGCCGGCCTGCGGGTCACCACCGAGGACGCCATGGACGTCGTACGGATGGTCCTCGCCGGCCAGGTCCAGCGCGAGCTCGTCGGGCTCCTCAACCAGCACGGCCCGCTCGCCGTCGGCCTCACCGGCGAGGACGCCCACACCATCACCGCGACCAAGCACCGGCCGGTCATCGCCGGCGAGCAGGTCGACATCGGCCGGGTCGGTGAGATCACCGCCATCGACACCGGCGCCATCCAGGCGCTCCTGGAGGACGGCCGGATCCCGGTCATCTCCTCCATCGCCCGTTCCCAGGACGACGGACATGTCTACAACGTCAATGCTGATACGGCGGCTGCGGCACTCGCTGCGGCGCTTGGCGCCGAGACGCTGATGGTCCTGACCGACGTCGAAGGCCTCTACGAGGACTGGCCGAACAGCGACGAGGTCATCAGCCGGCTCACCGCGAGCCAGCTGGAGAAGCTGCTGCCCGAGCTCTCCAGCGGCATGGTCCCCAAGATGGAGGGCTGCCTGCACGCCGTACGGAACGGGGTCACCACGGCCCGTGTGATCGACGGCCGGGTCCAGCACTCGATCCTGCTGGAGATCTTCACCGACGAGGGCATCGGCACGATGGTCGTGCCGGACGGACAGGGGGACCGATGAGCGGCACCGACAACGAGCAGCTGACCCAGCGGTGGCAGGGCTCGCTCATGGACAACTACGGCACCCCCCGGCTGCCGCTCGTCCGCGGCGAGGGCGCCACGGTCTGGGACGCCGACGGGAACGCGTACCTGGACTTCGTCGGCGGCATCGCCGTCAACGCCCTCGGCCACGGCCACCCGGCGATCGTCGAGGCCGTCACCCGGCAGATCCAGAGCCTCGGCCACGTCTCCAACCTCTTCGTCGCCGAGCCGCCCGTCGCCCTCGCCGAGAGGCTCCTCGCCCTCTTCGGCCGGCCCGGCAAGGTCTTCTTCTGCAACTCGGGCGCCGAGGCCAACGAGGCCGCGTTCAAGCTCGGCCGGCTCACCGGCAGGTCCCACATGGTCGCCACCGAGGGCGGCTTCCACGGCCGGACCATGGGCGCCCTGGCGCTCACCGGCCAGCCCGGCAAGCAGACCCCGTTCCTGCCGCTGCCCGGCGACGTCACCCACGTCCCGTACGGCGACACGGAGGCGCTGCGCGCCGCGGTCACCGAGGACACCGCCCTCGTGGTCATCGAGCCGATCCAGGGCGAGAACGGCGTCGTCGTGCCGCCCCCCGGCTACCTCAAGGCAGCCCGGGAGATCACCCGCGCCACCGGCACCCTCCTCGTCCTCGACGAGGTGCAGACCGGTGTCGGCCGCTGCGGCCACTGGTTCGAGTACCAGGCCCACGAGGGCGTGGAGCCGGATGTCGTCACCCTCGCCAAGGGCCTCGGCGGCGGCCTCCCGCTCGGCGCGACCGTCGCCTTCGGCCCCGCCGCCGACCTCTTCACGCCCGGCCACCACGGCACCACCTTCGGCGGCAACCCGGTCGCCTGCGCCGCCGGCCTCGCCGTCCTCGACACCCTCGGCGCCGACGCGGCCCTCGACCACGTGAAGGCGGTCGGGGAGCGGCTCCGGCAGGGAATCGAGGGTCTGGGGCACCCGCTGGTCTCCCACGTCCGTGGGGCCGGCCTCCTCCTGGGTATCGTGCTCACGGAGTCCCTCGCACCCCAGGTGCAGCAGGCGGCTCAGGACGCCGGCCTCCTGGTGAACGCGCCCGCCCCCGATGTCGTACGGATCATGCCTCCGCTGGTCCTCACCGACGCCGAGGCGGACGCCTTCCTCCGGGCCCTGCCCGGGGTCCTCGACGTGGCGAACGGGCAAGGACGAACCGGAGAATGAGACGACGATGACCGACGCGCAGGAAAACGAGCACGGCGGGCCGTCCGTTCCGCAGACCCGTACCGCACGCCACCGCAGGATCGTCGACATCCTCAACCGGCAGCCGGTGCGCTCGCAGAGCCAGCTCGCCAAGCTCCTCAGCGACGACGGACTGAGCGTCACCCAGGCGACGCTCTCCCGCGACCTCGACGAGCTGGGCGCGGTGAAGATCCGCAACACCGGCGGTGAGTTGATCTACGCGGTGCCGAGCGAGGGCGGATTCCGCACCCCGCAGGCCCCGCTGGGCGAGTCCGCCAAGGAGGAGCGGATGCGGCGCCTCTCCGGCGAACTGCTGATCGCCGCCGAGGCGTCCGCCAACCTGGTGGTCCTGCGGACCCCGCCGGGCGCCGCCCAGTTCCTCGCGTCGGCCATCGACCAGGCCGAACTCCACGCGATCCTCGGCACGATCGCGGGTGACGACACCCTGCTGCTCATCAGCCGCGACCCGGCGGGCGGCCAGGCACTCGCCGACCACCTGCTGAAGCTCGCGCAGAAGTAGCCCGGGGCTCACCGGGGCGACCCCGCTTGCCGACGCCGATGTGCGTCCGGCAGGCGGGGTCAGCGCCGCGCGGGGCTAACCGGCGGGCAGCGGCGCCGGCTGCGGCACCGGCTGAGACTGCGACACCGGCTGAGACTCCGGCTCCGGCTGCGGCGGCAGGGGCAGCGGCAGCGCGGGCAGCCCGTCGAGGCTGGTCGCGATGAGCTCCTTGCGCATGCAGTACGCGTTGAACTCGTCGTCCGTCTTCCGGTTGAAGTACTCGGCGTGCAACGACCGTTCCTCCTGGTACTCCATCAGCGGGACGGCGAAACCGCAGGAGTCGCTGACCCGCCGCGCGTGCACCAGGACGATCGCCCGCGCGCTGCCCTGCCCCTCCACGGCCTCTGCCGGGAACCGCGCGAACAACTCCCCCCACCGCGGGTCGTCCCGCAGCACGGCCTCCCCGGTCCCGTGCACCCGGACGACCGTCGGCGGCCCGGAGAACGCGGTCCACATGAGGGTGATCCGCCCGTTGCCCGGCTCCCGCAGATGCGCGATCGTCTCGGCGCTGCTCCCGCCGAAGTCGACGTAGGCGAGGGTCAGTTCGTCGAGCACCACGAGGGTTCCGCGGCGCCCCTTGGGAGAGAGATTGACGTGCCCGTCGCCGGAGAGCGGAGCGGTGGCGGTGAAGTACACCGGCTGCTCCTCGATGAAGGCA
Organism: Streptomyces sp. NPDC002773; assembly: GCF_040295605.1. Lineage (NCBI taxonomy): Bacteria > Bacillati > Actinomycetota > Actinomycetes > Kitasatosporales > Streptomycetaceae > Streptomyces > Streptomyces sp. NPDC002773. Next base: position 180,034 of record NZ_JBEOVO010000013.1, on the reverse strand, counting down.
CGGAGCCGCCCGTCAATGCGTTCGTATGTTTTTCCCATGGTCCGCATTCTTTCAGGCGCGGCCGTACCGGTGGGCGGGCGCGACCCACCGGGCACTCCCACCCACCGGCTCCAGGCCTCAGCGGCCCCGTTCCGCCCGCTGCCGCCGGCGTATGTCCTGGTACCAGCGGGGGAGTTCGGCGGCGTGGCGCTCGACGAGCAGCCGGATCTCGTCGCCGTACGTGCCTCCGACCTCCTCCTCCAGCCGGCGCAGCCCCCACACGGCCTCGCGGCGTGCCGCGTCCCGCACGGTGGGATCGGGATCGTCGGCGAGACGCAGGCCGGCGAGCAGCGACTCGGGCCCGCCGTGCCGCCTGATCAGCGCCAGCCCGGCGGCGCGCCGGGCGCGTGGACGCGCCGGGGTCGCGAGGTCGAGCAGCAGGGGGACGGGGATGTCGTCGCCCCTCCGCCGCAGCGCGTCCGTCGCCGCCCGTGCCACCTCGGGCGCCGGGTCGTCGAGGAACGGCAGGGCCTCCCGCCAGTCGAGCCCGTGGTCGGACGCCAGCCGGGCCAGCGCCGCGGCCCTCATGTCCCCGTACGGGAGGGTGAGCAGCAGGCGCAGGGCGTCGGGGGAGTCCCGTACCGCGCTCAGGACGGTGGACCGCACCGACGGGTCGGGGTCGTCCGCGAACGGTGCCGGTCCGTCCCCGGGGAGGGCGCCCAGCATCCGCAGCGCGGCGAGCGCCCGCGCCCGTACGGGTCCGTGGGCGTGACGGACGAGCGAGCGCAGCAGCGGGACGTCCTCGGGGCTCCGCTCCTCGGCGAGCCCGGTGACCGCGGCCGGGGTGACGGCGGCCGGGTCGGCGCACAGCTCCCGGTAGTACGCGTGCGGGTCGCCGCCCGCCGCCCGCAGCTCGCGGCAGGCCACCGCGCGCACCCGTGCCTGCCCGTCCGTCAGGTGCCGGACGAGCTCACCGCCACGTCCCGCGGGCCGCAGCCGCTCGACGGCCGCCGCCCGTACGACCGCGTCGCGCGCGGTCAGCAGCAGGTCCAGGTGGAGATCCCCCTCGGGTCCGGCGAGGAGGACGGCGAGGCAGCGTCGCCGGAGGGCCGGCTCGGGGTGGAGGACGGCCGACCGCGCCAGGTCCTCGGGGCGCACGAGCCCCGCATCCTGGGCGGCGGTCAGCGAGGCGTGACCGACGCCCACGTCCCGGCAGGCCTGGAAGAACGTGAGCAACCGGGCCCGCGCCTCCTCGTGGACCCGTCCGTTCCCCTCGGCCGCCGCCCGGACCGCGATCCGTACCGCGGCCCGCACGGCGTGCTCGCGGACGCCGAAGTCGGGGTCCCCCTCGGCGACGGCGAACGCCTCCGCCACGCCGAGGGGACCGCTCCCGGCCTCCGCGCCGCTCCTCAGTCCTGCGATACGGGTCTCCCGCTGCCGACCGGCCAACAGCTCGGCCACCGCCTCCGGGGGTGTTCCGCCGGTCCGCGAAAGGACCAGGTCCCGGGGCATGTCGCCGTACCGCCGCGGGCCGAGCAGCAGCGCGAGCGGCGCCAGTCCCCGTACGACCGTGTCGTCGGCACCCGCCAGCGCGGGCCCGATGACCGACCGTGCGAGCTCCCGGACCGCCCCGTCCGTGTCGGCGCACCGGATCAGGACGAAGGGCAGGACGGAGGCGGGCAGGCCGCCGTCCGCCGCGAGTCCGAGCGCGGCGAGGCGGAGCCGCGGGTCCTCGTGGCAGAGGCCCAGCGCGAGCTCGGACTCGGTGAGCGGCGGACGCCACGAAGGCGAGCAGGAGCCGTCCTCGGTCTCCGTCCCCGCCGCGGGTCCGTGCCAGTGCGGGGCCGTGTCCCAGTCGGCGATCTCGCGCATGTCGAACCAGTGGAAGCCGACCCGGAGCTCGCCGCGCCTCCTCCAGCGCCTCTCCGGACTCCACGTGTTGACGGCGACGCTCTGGTCGAGCTCCACCCAGTCCTCCGCGCGCCCCGCTCCCACGGCCGAGGCGACACCCTTGCCGTGGAGCAGTCGTTCTTCGGGGGAGTAGTACTCCGTGGGGAGGAGGTCGTGAGTGGTCATGCGCCGGACTGTATTGCCGCGACACGGCCTCCACCTGCGAATATTCCGCTCCCCCCGAGCCCCGATTGACGAAACATGCGCTTGTCTGCATACTCATGCATGGAAGTGGATGCAACGTGAGGAGCAGCAGCTGTGAGCAGCAACAACGGTGACGTCCGGCTCTGGGGTGGACGGTTCGCCGACGGCCCCGCCGAGGCCCTGGCGAAGCTGTCCGCGTCGGTCCACTTCGACTGGCGGCTCGCGCCCTACGACATCGCCGGCTCCCGGGCCCACGCGCGCGTGCTGCACAAGGCCGGGCTGCTCACCGAGGACGAGCTGACCCGCATGCTCGCCGGCCTCGACCTCCTGGAGGCCGACGTCGCCGACGGCTCCTTCGTCGGCACCATCGCCGACGAGGACGTCCACACCGCCCTGGAGCGGGGCCTCCTGGAGCGCCTCGGCCCGGACCTCGGCGGCAAGCTGCGCGCCGGCCGGTCCCGGAACGACCAGGTCGCCACCCTCTTCCGGATGTACCTGCGCGACCACGCCCGGATCATCGGCGGCCTCGTCGCCGACCTCCAGGACGCCCTGGTCGGCCTCGCCGAGGCGCACCCGGACGTCGCCATGCCCGGCCGTACGCACCTCCAGCACGCCCAGCCCGTGCTCTTCGCCCACCACGTCCTGGCCCACGCCCAGTCCCTCTCCCGGGACGCCGAGCGGCTGCGGCAGTGGGACACCCGGACGGCGGTCTCCCCGTACGGCTCCGGCGCCCTCGCGGGCTCCTCGCTCGGGCTCGACCCGGAGGCGGTCGCCAAGGACCTGGGCTTCGAGCGCGGCTCGGTCGGCAACTCGATCGACGGCACGGCCTCCCGTGACTTCGTCGCCGAGTTCGCCTTCATCACCGCGATGATCGGGATCAACCTCTCCCGGATCGCGGAGGAGATCATCATCTGGAACACGAAGGAGTTCTCCTTCGTGACCCTGCACGACGCCTTCTCGACCGGCTCGTCGATCATGCCGCAGAAGAAGAACCCGGACATCGCCGAGCTGGCCCGAGGCAAGTCGGGTCGTCTCATCGGCAACCTCAGCGGCCTGCTCGCCACCCTCAAGGCCCTGCCGCTCGCCTACAACCGGGACCTCCAGGAGGACAAGGAGCCGGTCTTCGACTCCTGCGACCAGCTGGAGGTCCTGCTGCCCGCCTTCACCGGCATGATGGCCACGCTGACCGTCCACCGCGAGCGCATGGAGGAGCTGGCCCCGGCCGGCTTCTCGCTCGCCACGGACATCGCGGAATGGCTGGTCAGGCAGGGCGTGCCGTTCCGGGTGGCGCACGAGGTGGCCGGCGAGTGCGTGAAGGTCGCCGAGTCGGAGGGCAAGGAGCTGGACGAGCTCACGGACGAGCAGTTCGCCAAGATCTCCGAGCACCTCACCCCGGAGGTCCGCACGGTCCTCAACGTCCCGGGCGCCCTCGCCTCCCGCGACGGCCGGGGCGGCACCGCCCCCTCGGCGGTCGCCACCCAGCTGGTGGAGGTCAAGGCCGACCTGGTCATCCAGCACGCCTGGGCCGAGGCCAAGAAGTAGGCCGTACGACCCTCGCGCCCGCCGCCGCGCCTACGGCCGGCATGGGCGCCGCGGCGCCGCCGCCCTCCGCCACGGGAGGGCGGCGGCGTCTTTTTCAGCCCCCAGAGTGAGACATTAATGTCTCATGCGGTGTATGGTTGTCTCATGTCAGTCGATCGCACCCAGGTGCTCCGCGCCGCCGCCGCCCTGCTCACCCGCAAGGCGACCGCCACCATGGACGAGGTCGCGCGGGCCGCCGGGATCGGGCGGGCCACCCTGCACCGGCAGTTCGCCGGGCGGGACGCCCTGGTGCGGGCGCTCGAAGAGCTCGGGCTGCGGGAGCTGGAGGCGGCCCTCGACCGGGCCGGGCTCGACGAAGGGCCCGAGGACGAGGCCGTACGCCGGCTCGTCGCCGAGGTGGAGCCCGTCGCACCCCTGCTGTCGTTCCTCGTCACCGAGAACCAGCTCTTCGAGGGCGACCAGGTCAACGAAGGCTGGGCCTGCCTCGACGCCCGGGTCTCCGCGCTGTTCCGGCGCGGCCAGGAGAACGGCGTCTTCCGGATCGACCTGACCCCCGCCTGGCTCACCGAGGCCTTCTACGGGCTCGTCGGTTCCGGCGCCTGGGCCGTCCAGGACGGCCGGGTCGCCGCCAAGGATTTCCAGTACATGATCGCCGAGCTGATGCTCGGCGGAGCGCGCAGGAGCGTGGAGAAGTGACCACCAGTACCTTCAGGACCGCGGGCCATACCGAGGGCGTGCGCCGCCCCGGCCGGTGGCTCGCCCTCTCCGTACTCGTCCTGGCCGTCCTCCTCGTGGCGGTCGACGCCACCGTGCTCGGACTCGCCACCCCGTTCCTCTCCGAGGACCTGGAGCCCACCGGCAACCAGCTCCTCTGGATCGGTGACGTCTACTCCTTCGTCATCGCCGGACTCCTGGTCTCGATGGGCAGCCTCGGCGACCGCATCGGCCGCAAGAAGCTGCTCCTGATCGGCGCCACCGCCTTCGGCGCCGTCTCCGTCCTGAACGCCTACGCGACCAGCCCCGAGATGATGATCGTGGCCCGCGCGCTGCTCGGCGTCGCCGGCGCGACCCTGATGCCGTCCACCCTGGCGCTCATCCGCAACCTCTTCCACGACCCGCGCGAGCGCAGCCTCGCCATCGGCATCTGGGGTGCCATGGCCTCGGCCGGCGCCGCCGTCGGGCCGGTCGTCGGCGGGTTCCTCCTGGAGCACTTCTGGTGGGGCTCGGTCTTCCTCATCAACCTGCCCGTCATGGCCGTCCTCGTCCTCGTCGGGATCAAGCTCATCCCCGAGTCGAAGAACCCGAACCCCGGCCCCTGGGACCTGCCCAGCGTCGCGCTCTCCCTCGTCGGCATGATCGGCCTGGTCTACGCGATCAAGGAACTGGCCTCCCACGGCCCGTCCCTCGACGCCGGCCTCGCCGCCCTCGCCGGCGCCGCCGCCCTGACCTGGTTCGTCCGCAGGCAGCTGACCCTGCCCACGCCGGTCCTGGACATGCGCCTCTTCCGCCACCGCGGCTTCTCCGGCGCCGTCCTCGCCGACCTGCTGACCATCCTCGGCCTCTCCGGCCTGGTGTTCTTCCTGTCCCAGTTCTTCCAACTGGTCCAGGGCCGTCAACCCCTTGAGGCCGGACTCGCCGAACTGCCCGCCGCAGTCGGCGCCGTCACGGCCGGTCTGATCGCGGGCATGGTGGCCCGCCGCTTCTCCGTACGGGCCGTGGTGGCCGGCGGGCTCGCGGCGGTCGGCCTCTCCCTCGCCGTCCTGACGACGCTGGACCAGCACACCGGCTACCCGCTGCTCGGAGCCGCCCTGCTCGTCGTCGGTGTGGGCGCCGGGTTCGCCTTCACCGTCACCGCCGACGTGATCCTCTCCAGCGTCCCGAAGGAACAGGCCGGATCCGCCTCCGCCGTCTCCGAGACCGCGTACGAACTGGGCGCCGCGCTCGGCATCGCCGTCCTCGGCTCCATCGTGACCGGCGTCTACCGGGGCTTCGCCACCCCCGCCGGTGTCCCCTCCGGCGTCGCGTCCGCCGCCCACGAGTCGCTCGGCGGCGCGGTCGAGGCCTCCGGCGCCCTCGCCCCGGACACGGCGACGGCCCTGGTGTCGGCCGCACAGGAGGCGTTCGTCGAGGGTCTGCGGATCGCGGCCGGCGTCGGCGCGGTGGTCCTCCTCGCGACGGCGGTCGCGGCCTGGTTCCTGCTCAGGGGCCAGAAGCTGGAGGACGGCGTCGAGCACTGACGGCCCGCCAGGACGACCGTGCCCCGTACAGCTCGGCTGTACGGGGCACGGTCACGTTCTGTTCCGGTTACGCGGCCTTCGCCTTCGTGGCGTACATGTCCACGTACTCCTGGCCCGAGAGCCGCATCACCTCGGCCATCACCGAGTCCGTCACCGCCCGCAGCACATAGCGGTCGCGGTCCATCCCGTCGTACCGCGAGAACTCCATCGCCTCGCCGAAGCGGACCGTCACCCGGCCAGGACGCGGGAAGCCCGCCCCGCCCGGCTGGATCTTGTCGGTGCCGATCATCGCGAACGGCACCACCGGCGCGCCCGTCATCAGGGTGAGCCGCGCGATGCCCGTACGGCCCCGGTAGAGACGGCCGTCGGGGGAGCGGGTGCCCTCCGGGTAGATCGAGAAGACGTTGCCCTCCTCGAGGACCCGGCGGCCGGTCATCAGCGCCGCCACACCGCCGCGGCCGCCGTCCCGGTCCACCGGGATCATGCCGACGCTCGTGAAGAACCAGGCCATCGCCCGGCCCTTGACGCCCTTGCCCGTCACGTACTCGTCCTTGCCGATGAAGTAGACCGGACGGTCCAGGCAGATCGGCATGATCATCGAGTCGATGAAGGTGAGGTGGTTCCCCGCGAGGATGACGGGGCCGGTCCCCGGAATGTTCTCGACGCCCTCCACGCGGGGGCGGAACATCAGGCGCATGACCGGCCCGAGCACTGCCTTGATGATCGCGAGACGGGACAACGGTTCCTCCGGTGGGATGCGGGTCAGCCGAGCTGACGGTGCAGCTGGCGACGATACTCGCGGGTCACCTCCGCGCGCACATCGGGTTCACCGAGTGGATACGCAGTGTTGACGTGTGTTTCCGCCATGTTCGGCGGAGGTCTGCCGGGTGGAGGGGGTTGGTGCCTAGCGTCGGGGGCACCCGTCGACACGTGCGGGACATGACATAGGAGGACACCTCATGACCCAGGGCGAACGCCGGATCCCGGCCCGGCGCACGGTTCTCGGAGCGGCGGGCGCCACCGTCCTCGGCGCCTCGGCCCTCGCGGCCGGTACGGGCGCGGCGCAGGCCGCCGAGTCGCGGAGCGCCGGTGCGGCGCACGGACACGGCCGCGGCTACCGTTCCCTCCCCGTCCCCACCGTCATCGCCCACCGCGGCGCCAGCGGCTACCGCCCCGAGCACACCCTCGGCTCCTACCAGCTGGCTCTCGACCTCGGCGCCCACGTCATCGAGCAGGACCTCGTCCCCACCAAGGACGGGCACCTCGTCTGCCGCCACGAGAACGACATCACCGGCACCACCGACGTCGCCGACCACCCCGAGTTCGCGTCCCGGAAGACCACCAAGAGCGTCGACGGCACCTCCTACACCGGCTGGTTCACCGAGGACTTCACGCTGGCCGAGCTCAAGACCCTGCGGGCCAAGGAGCGCATCCCGGGCACCCGCCAGGAGAACACCCTCTACGACGGCCGCTGGACGGTGCCCACCTTCGAGGAGGTGCTGCGCTGGGCCGAGGACGAGGGCCGCCGCCGGGGCCGCGAGATCTGGCTCCACGTCGAGACCAAGCACCCCACGTACTTCCGCTCGCTCGGCCTCGGCCTCGAAGAGCGGCTCGCCAGGCTCCTGCGCCGGTACGGCCGCCACCGCGCGAACTCCCCGGTCTTCCTCCAGTCCTTCGAGCCGAGCAGCATCCAGCGGCTCGCGAAGCTGGTGGACTCGCCCGGCGTGGTCCTGCTCTCCGGCGCGACCAGCCGCCCCTGGGACTTCGTCCAGGCCGGGGACCCGCGCACCGTCGCCGACCTGGTCACCCCCAAGGGCCTGCGCTGGATCGCCTCGTACGCGAAGGGCATCGGCCCCACGCTCGACCTGGTGATCCCCAAGGACGCGAGCGGCCGCCTCGGCGACCCGACCACCCTGGTCCGCGACGCGCACGCCGAGGGCCTGATCCTCCACCCGTACACCCACCGCAACGAGAACGCCTTCCTGCCCGCGGACTTCCGCCGCGGTACGGACCCGGCGGCGTACGGCGACTCCTTCGGGGCCCTCAAGCGGTACCTGGAGACGGGGATCGACGGGATCTTCTCCGACAACCCGGACACCGCGCTGCTCGGCGCCGCGGACCTCACCGGCCGCGACTGATCGCGGAGCCGGACCGACCGCGTGCGGGCCCGGCGACCGGGCCCGCACGACCTCCTCCCGGGTGGTTTACGCCCCGTACCGCAACCACGCCCGCGTACCCCGGCATCGTGCGGAACATGACCACCCCCGAAACCCACCCCGAGACCCACCCCGAGACCCACCCCCCACGCCACCCCGACACCCACCCCGAGCTCCTCGCCGCCCTCGCCCCGCTGCTCGCCGCCGAGTCGGACGCCGAGGCGCCGGCCGCCGGCGTCGAACCGAGCGACCTCGAACAGGCCGTCTGGCTCCGTCTCCTGGAGCAGCTCCAGGAGACGGGGGCCGCCCCCGAGCGCCCCGCCGAGTGGCTGCGCCGGGCCGTCCGCGCCGAGGCCCGCCGCGCCCGCAGGACCAGCGACCGCGAACGCCCCTACCGCGACGAGCCCGCCCAGGATCCCGGCGGCTCGGGGCCCGAAGGCTCCCCGGAACGCTCCCTGCTCGACGCGGAGGGCCGCCGTACCCTGCGCGCCGCCGTCACCCGGACGCCCGGCCGCTGCCCCCGGGTGCTGACCGCGATGCTCGCCCCCGAGGACCTCACCTACCGGGAAATCGCAGGAGAGTTGGGTATCTCACAGGGCAGTCTGGGGCCGATGCGTTCCCGTTGCCTGGGATGCCTGCGCAGAATGCTGGCTGCGGAGGTTCCCGGTCCCGGCCGAAGGGGAAGGGTGCGGTAAACCGATGATCGACCAGATGAGCGGGAGGCGTGCACACATGGGCCTGAGCGTGACCATCTCAGCAGCGGACGCGCGGGACGCGGAGCACATCCTGAAGCTGCAGTACCTCTGCTACCAGAGCGAGGCGGAGCTGTACGGCGACTGGTCTATCGAACCGCTCACCCAGTCGCTCGACGAGCTGCGCGCCGAACTGGACGAGGGGTCCGGCCTGGTGGCCCGGCTCGGTGACGAGATCGTCGCCTCCGTACGCGCCCGCCTCGACGAGGACGGCACGGTACGGATCGCCAAGCTCATCGTCCACCCGCGCATGCGGCGGCACGGACTCGGCGGGCGGCTCCTCGACGGCATCGAGCGCCACTTCGCCGAGACCGCCGTCCAGCCGGCTCCGTCGCCCAAGCGCTTCCAGCTCTTCACCGGCCACCGCAGCGAGGGCAATCTGCGCCTCTACCGCAGCAAGGGGTACGCGCAGGTCGCCACCCGCGAGGTCGGCCCCAGGCTCACCCTGGTGACCCTGGAGAAGGCCGCCTGACTCAGGCGGTCGGCAGGGCGCGCGACCGGCGCAGCCACCAGATGCCGGTCAGCGGCAGCAGCACCGGGATGAACAGGTAGCCGTAGCCGTAGTCCGACCAGACCGTCGCGTCCGGGAAGGCGGACGGGTCGGCCAGCGTCCAGGTCCCGACGACCACTACGCCCGCGAGCTCGGCGGCGCAGCACACCAGCGCCGCCCTGCGGGCCGTCTCCCCACCGCGTACCAGCGTGTAGGTGATGAAGGCGTAGACGACGGCCGCCACCGCCGACAGGGCGTACGCGAGCGGCGCCCGGTCGAACTCCGTGGCGATCTGGTAGATCGAGCGGGAGACCGCGCCGACCGACATCACGCCGTACAGCCAGACGAGCAGGATGCCGGGGCCCGTGACGAGCCGGGTCCTCGCGCCCCGTCCCGCCTTCTCCTGTGTCGCGGTCATGGTCAGCCCACCGTCCAGATGTCGTGGAGACGCACTTCGAGCACGGCCAGGACGACCGCGCCCGCGGCCACCGTGGCCGAACCCCACCGGCTGCGCTCCGCGAGCGACATGAACCCGGCGATGGGCACCGCGCACAGCGCTCCGACGAGATAGGCGACGAAGATCGTCGCGCCCTCCTCGGCCTTCTCGCCGCGTACCAGCTGCACGATCCCGACGATCATCTGGACCAGGACGAGGAAGGTCACCACGGCCATGCCGATGAAGTGCCAGTCCTTGGTCGGCTGGTCGCGGAAGGCGGCGAAGCCGCACCAGGCGGCGAGGGCGAGCGCGGCCACGGAGACCGCGACCGTCAGGACGTCAAGCATGCGCCCGAGGGTATTACGGTCGATAAGGCCCGATGCGCTCGCCCCCCGGGCAGTCCGCACTGTCCGCATGATGTCTCAGTGACGTCCGCTATTCGGACAGTCTCCGATCGTCAGCGACTGCGCATGCTTTACTTGCAGACATGACCACGACGAGCAGCCGCACCCTTGCGACCGAGGCGATCACGACGCCCGGTGCTCGTTGTATGTGTCGAATGTGCGCCTTCTGAGGGCCCCCGCCTGCGTCTCGCGCCCCGAAGCGAGACCCGACGGCTGTGCCGTTCCTCCCGCCGCGAGGCGGTGGACCGTGCCCGCCCCGGCGCACCGCCGATGCCCGGCCACCCGCCGGACCGGCTCCCGTGCGCCCGACTGTCCGAAGACGAATGCCCCGTGCGTGACGGACCCCGCGTCGCGCACTCGACAGTGACGGAAAACCCCTGTGATCACCACTTCGGGCCTGACCAAGGTCTACGAGTCGCGCGGCCGGCAGGTCACCGCTCTGGACGGCGTCGACCTCCACGTCCGTGAGGGCGAGGTGTTCGGCGTGATCGGCCAGAGCGGCGCCGGCAAGTCCTCGCTCATCCGCTGCGTCAACCTCCTGGAGCGCCCCACCTCCGGCACCGTGACCGTCGACGGCGTCGACCTCACCGCCCTCGCCGGGAAGGGCCGCCGCGCGGGCAAGGACCTGCGCCGGGCGCGCAGCAGCATCGGCATGGTCTTCCAGCACTTCAACCTGCTGTCCTCCCGCACGGTCAAGGACAACATCGAACTTCCCCTGGAGATCCTCGGCGTCTCCGGCGCCGAGCGCTCCCGCCGCGCCCTCGAACTCCTCGACCTGGTCGGCCTCGCCGACAAGGCCAAGGCCTTCCCCGGCCAGCTCTCCGGCGGTCAGAAGCAGCGCGTCGGCATCGCCCGCGCCCTGGCCGGCAAGCCCAAGGTCCTCCTCTCCGACGAGGCCACCAGCGCCCTCGACCCGGAGACGACCCGCTCCATCCTCCAGCTCCTCCGCGACCTCAACCAGCAGCTCGGCCTGACCGTCCTGCTCATCACGCACGAGATGGACGTCGTGAAGACGATCTGCGACTCCGCCGCGCTGATGCAGCACGGCCGCGTCGTCGAGTCCGGCACCGTCGCCGGACTGCTCGCCACCCCCGGCTCCCAGCTGGCGGCCGAGCTCTTCCCGGTCAGCGGCGCCGCCACGGGACCCGACCGCACGGTCGTCGACGTCACCTTCCACGGCGAGTCCGCGACCCAGCCGGTCATCTCCCAGCTCTCCCGCACCTACAACATCGACATCTCGATCCTCGGCGCGGCGATGGACACCGTCGGCGGCCGGCAGATCGGCCGGATGCGGATCGAGCTGCCCGGACGGTACGAGGACAACGTCGTCCCGGTCGGCTTCCTGCGCGAACAGGGCCTCCAGGTCGAGGTCGTGGAAGAAGACGCGGCGGCGCCGGCCGCGGCCGCGACCGCACTGGTCAAGGAAGGTGCCAAGTGACCTGGTCCGAGATGCAGCCCCTGCTGGAGCAGGGCACCGTCGACACGCTCTACATGGTCCTCTGGGCCACCGTCGTCACCGTGCTCGGCGGCCTGCCGCTCGGCATCCTCCTCGTCCTCACGGACAAGGGCGGACTGCTGCAGAACCTGCCGGTCAACAAGGTCGTCGGTGCGATCGTGAACATCGGGCGTTCGCTGCCGTTCATCATCCTGCTGATCGCCCTGATCCCGTTCACCACCCTCGTCGTCGGCACCTTCATCGGCCCGACCGCGATGATCGTGCCGCTCGCCATCGGGGCCGTCCCCTTCTTCGCGCGTCTCGTCGAGACCTCCATCCGCGAGGTCGACCACGGGCTCGTCGAGGCCGTCCAGGCCATGGGCGGCGGCATCCCCACCATCGTCCGCAAGGTGCTGCTCCCGCAGGCCCTGCCCTCGCTGGTCTCCGGCGTCACCACCACGGTCATCGTGCTCATCGGCTACTCCGCGATGGCCGGCGCGGTCGGCGGCGAGGGCCTCGGCTCCAAGGCCGTCACCTACGGATACCAGCGCTTCGACACCACCTTCATGCTGGTCACCGTCGTCGTCCTGGTCCTGATCGTGACCGTCGTCCAGCTCATCGGCGACGGAGTCGTACGACTCCTCGCCCGCCGGGGCCGTACCGCGTAACGGCTCCCCGGCCACCTCAGACTTCGTCCTTCGAAGAACAGCCCGGACTTGTTGTCCAGGCGACCACCGCACCACCTGAAAGAGGCACTCTTCGTGCGTAAGAACATCAAGCTCACCGCCGGTATCGCCGCCACCGCCGCGCTCGCCCTCGGGCTCAGCGCCTGCGGCACCTCCTCGGACCCGTCCTCCTCCGAGGCGCTCGTCGTCGCCGCGTCCCCGACGCCGCACGCCGACATCCTCAACTACGTCAAGGACAACCTGGCCGAGAAGGCCGGCCTGAAGCTGGAGGTGAAGGAGTTCACGGACTACGTCCTGCCGAACACCGCCACCGAGACCGGCCAGGTCGACGCCAACTACTTCCAGCACAAGCCGTACCTCGACGACTTCAACAAGAAGAACAACACCCACGTCGTCCCGGTGGTCAACGTCCACCTGGAGCCGTTGGGCCTCTACTCCAAGAACCTCAAGTCGGTGAAGGACATCAAGGCGGGCCAGACCATCGCCGTCCCGAACGACACCACCAACGGCGGCCGCGCCCTCCAACTGCTCGCCGAGAACGGCCTGATCACCATCAAGCCGGGCGTCGGCACCAACGCCAAGCTCTCCGACATCACCGACAAGAAGGGCCTGGAGTTCAAGGAGCTGGAGGCCGCCACCGTGCCCCGCGCCCTGAACGACGTGGACGCCGCCGTCATCAACGGCAACTACGCCATCGAGGCCAAGCTCTCCCCGGCGAAGGACGCCCTCGTCCTGGAGAAGGCCGACGGCAACCCGTACGCCAACTTCCTCGCCGTCAAGGAGGGCGACGAGAAGGACGCCCGCGTGCAGAAGCTCGCGAAGCTCCTCAACTCGCCCGAGGTGAAGAAGTACATCGAGGACACCTACAAGGGCTCGGTCATCCCGGCCTTCGGCCCCGCCAAGTAGGGTCCGGCGCCCGAGGCACCGTCAGACCGGTTCCCTCGTACCGTCCTTGAGCAGAAGGCCCCCGCACCCCGTCCGGTGCGCGGGGCCTTCGCCGCACCCCGCCCGACCGCCCGCCCGACCACCCACCCGGCCATGCGTACCGGCGGCCGCATGCTGCATGCTGTGCGTTCACGGTCGATTCGGACGGTCCACGGCATGGAGCTGCGCATGACTACCACCTTTCCGGACATCTCCATCAACACGGACCGGTTGGTGCTGCGCGCGCTGGAGGAGGCGGACGCCCCCGCCCTCGCCGAGATGATGAACGACGAGCTCGTCGCCGCCTGGACCGCCGTGCCCCAGCCGTACACCGAGGCCGCCGCCCGCACCTGGATCACCGAGTACGCGCCGACCGAACGCGCCGCCGGCCGCGGCATCGACCTCGCCGTCACCGAGTTCCTCACCCAGCGCCTGGTCGGCGTCATCCAACTGGGCAACACCGACTGGCACGTCCGCTCCACCGAGATCTCGTACATCATCGCCCCCTGGGCCCGCGGCGAGGGTTACGCCTCCGAGGCCTCGCTCGCCACCGCCCAATGGCTCTTCGGCGACCAGCGGTTCGAACGCCTTGAGCTGCGCACCGCCGCCGGCAACACCGCCTCCCAGCAGGTCGCCCAGAAGATCGGCTGCATCAGCGAGGGCGTCCTGCGCAACGCCTGCATAGCCCGCACCCGCACCGAGGACGGCGAGTGGACCGAACTGCGCACCGACTTCATCGTCTGGGGCCTCCTCCCCGAGGACCTCGACGGCGTCGCCGACCAGATGGCCGAGGCCGGATACTCCTCGTACACCGAGTGGAACTGAGCCCCGGCAGCCGACTCGGGGTACGCTCGGCACGCTCCCGACCTGCGACGACACCAGGAGACAGACGACGATGGCCGACCGCGTCACGGTGATCGGCTGGGACGGCTCACCTCTCACCGCGGCGGCCCGGTCCGCGCTCTCCGCCGCCACCCTGGTGGCCGGAGCAGCCCACCACCTGGCCCTGCCCGAGGTGCCGCCCGGCGCCGAACGCATCCGCCTCGGTAGCGTCGACCTCGCCGCCCGCCGGATCGCCGGCCACCGCGGCACGGCCGTCGTCCTCGCCGACGGCGACCCCGGCTTCTTCGGTGTCGTCCGCACCCTGCGCGCCCCCGAGCACGGCCTGGAGGTCGAGGTCGTCCCCGCCGTCTCCTCCGTCGCCGCCGCCTTCGCACGGGCCGGAATGCCCTGGGAGGACGCCCGGATCGTCGTCGCCCACCAGCGGACCCTGCGCCGCGCCGTCAACGTCTGCCGCGCCCACCCCAAGGTCGCCGTCCTCACCTCACCCGGCGCGGGACCCGCCGAACTCGCCCTCCTCCTCGACGGCGTCCACCGCACCTTCGTGGTCTGCGAGGAACTCGGCACCGCCCGCGAACAGGTCTCCGTCCTCACCTCCGACAAGGCCGCCGACCACACCTGGCGCGATCCGAACGTCGTCCTCGTCATCGGCGGCACCTCCGGCGGCGCTCCCGCCGCCCCCTGGCTGATGGGCCAGGACACCAGCGCGCTTCCGGTACGCGGCTGGGGCCTGCCCACGGAGGAGTACGCCCCCGAGCAGTACGTCCCCGAGGGTTACGCCCCCGCCGCACGCGGCGCCGGCGCCGGCGAGGACCCCACCCTGCGCGCCGCCCAGCTCGCCCGCCTCGGCCCCCGCACCGGCGACCTCGTCTGGGACATCGGCTGCGCGAGCGGCGCCTTCTCCGTCGAGGCCGCCCGCTTCGGCGCCGCCGTCATCGCCGTGGACATCGACCCGGCGGCCTGCGCCCGCACCGAGCAGGTCGCCCGCCGCCACGGCGTACCCCTCCAGACCGTTCCGGGGCGCGCCCCGCACGTCCTGGAGAGCCTGCCCGAACCCGATGTCGTACGGATCGCGGCCGGCGGGGTGCCCGTCGTCACCGCCTGCGCCGACCGGCGTCCGGAACGGATCGTCGCCCACGCCTCCACCCGCGACGAGGCCGAGGCGATCGGCGCCGCCCTCGCCGACGGCGGCTACACCGTGGAGAGCCTCCTCCTGCAGACCGTCGGACTCGACCCGGCCGACTGGTCGGAACGCGAGCGTTCGGTCGTCTTCCTGCTGTCCGGCCGCCGTGCCGACGTTTCCCACCCGTGACGGTGCCGCCCGCCGGGCCAGGTAGGCTGGCCGATTGTTGTACCGCATCCGGATGTTCGGCGATCTGTTCGCCAATGCCCTGAACAAGTGGCCGTTTTGCGCCGCTGACGTGGTACGCGACATGGGGGGACCGCGCGACGTGGCGCAGTCCACAGCGCACCGTGGCGAATCTCCCTGCCACGACGGCCGTCGGCGGCGACAATGTGTGAGTGCCCGCGTGTCCTTCGTGCCGCGCGGCGCACGCGCTCGTTCTTGTCGACGGGCGCAGGTCTGAAGGAAGCACAAGCGATGGGCGAGGGGTACGCATGACGGACACCGGCCAGGTCCCGGGCGAGGGGCTGCCGGAGAACGCAGGCATGGTCGAGCAGCCGGGCATCCCCGCACCGGGCGCGTACACCTTCCTGGACCCCTCCGAGCACACCACCGAGGACGACGACCTGCTTCTCATGCCGGGTGCCCAGGGCGCCTGGAGCGAGCATCCGCCGGGCGTCGCGCCCGCGCCGCCGGTCGCCGTGCCGCCCCCGCCGGCACCCGTCGTCCCGCACCAGGCGGCGCCCCAGCAGGGCCTGCCGCACCAGGCGGCCCCGGCCGCGCAGGCCGTGGAGGCGCAGGTCCCGATGGGCGACCCGCTGACCGACCCCCTGCCGGACCCGCTCACGGCCCCGCTGGACGCCGTCGCCCTCGGCGACGTGCTGACGGCCCCGCAGAACCAGACCCCGCCGCAGGGCGTCCCGCTCGCCGGTACGCCCGCCCACGGCGTCCCGCTGGACCAGCCCACCGGCACCCCGGCGCACGGCGTCCCGACGGACCAGCTGACGGGTACGCCCGCGCACGGCGTCCCGCTCGACCGGACGACCGGCACCCCCGCGCACGGTGTGCCCGCCGCCCCGCAGGAGCCGGTCTCCACCGACCACGGCTACCAGCCCGGCGTCCTCGACACCGGCGCCCACGAGGCCGCCGGCCGTGACTCCGGCTCCGTGGACCTCGGCGGCGTCCGGGTGCCACCGCCCGCCGCGGTCCCGACCCCGCAGCCCGCGCGCCGCCCGCTGCACATGGGCCCGCCCATGCCCGAGGCCGGCGGTGTCGTGCTCTCCCTTGCCGACCGGGGACCCGCTACCGCGCCCGCCCCGGCTCCGCAGCCCGCGCCGGCCCCCGCTCCCGAGACTCTCGTGGCCACCGGCCCCGCGCCGGTGCCGGTACGGAACCCGGGCCCGCCCACCACCGGCCCCGAGTACTTCGACATCGCACAGGACCAGCAGCTCGCGCCGCAGGGCGCCGAGCCGTGGGCCGCACAGCCGCAGGAGCCCGTGGCACCGGGGGCCGACACCCCCGCAGAAACGGTCGTCCCGGAGACCGGCCAGTTCGTCCAGGTCGAGGGCAGCATCCCGACGACCCCGCACCTGGCCCCGGCCCCCGCGACGGAGCCGATCCCGGCGACCGAGCAGGCCCCGGCGACCGAGCCGGAGGAGCCGTCCGAGCCGGCGGCACCCGCCGAGGCCGAGACGGCCATCGAGGCCGAAACGCCCGCCGAGCCCGTGGCGCCCGCCGAGGCAGAGGCCCCCGTCGCGGAGGCCGTCCCGGAGACGACCGAACCCCAGGTGACGGTCCCCGCCCCCCGCGAGGCCGAGCCCGCGACGGCGGTCGCCGAAGAGCCCGCCGCCCCGGCGACGCAGGAGCCCGAGGCCGAGCAGGCGCCGGAGCCCGAGGCGCAGCCCGTCGCGGAAGCCGCCCCGGCCCCGCCGGAGGAGCAGGCCCCCGAGGAACCCGCCGTGGAGGCGGTCGCCGACGAGATCCCGTTCGTCCAGGAGGAGACCCCGGAGGCCCAGCCCGAGCCGGCCCCGGCGCCCGAAGCCGCGGCCACGGAACAGCCGGCCACTGAGCAGCCGGCCCCCGACGAGGCCCCCCTGCCCGAGCCCGTGGAAACGCTCCCCGAGGCAGAGGCAGAGGCAGCAGAGGCAGCCGCTCCCACGGACGCCCCCGAGGCGCTCCCGCAGCAGGCCGAGACCTCCGAGGAACTCCCCGACGAAGCGGCCCCCGGGCCGCTTCCGCAGGAGGCCGCGGCCCCCGAAGCCGCTCCGGCACAGGAACAGACCCCGCACGACACGGAAACAGAGGAAGCCCCTCAGCCGCTCGTGGCGTCGGCCCCCGCGCCGGGCTACGACGACGCCGAGCGCGAGGCCGTCCTCCGCGTGATGCGCGAGCGCCGCGACATCCGCAACGGCTTCCGCTCCGACCCGATCCCGCACGAGGTGCTGCTCCGCGTCCTGGAGGCCGCCCACACGGCCCCCAGCGTCGGCCACTCGCAGCCCTGGGACTTCGTCGTCATCCGCTCCGCCGAGACCCGGCAGACGATGCACGAGCTGGCCCAGCGGCAGCGCGAGGCGTACGCCAAGTCCCTCCCCAAGGCGCGGGCCAAGCAGTTCAAGGAACTGAAGATCGAGGCCATCCTCGACACCCCGGTCAACATCGTCGTGACCGCCGACCCCACCCGGGGCGGCCGCCACACCCTGGGCCGCTACACGCAGCCGCAGATGGCCCCGTACTCCTCGGCCCTCGCCGTCGAGAACCTCTGGCTCGCCGCCCGCGCCGAGGGCCTCGGCGTCGGCTGGGTCAGCTTCTTCGACGAGCGCGAGATGGTCCGCACCCTGGGCCTGCCCGAGCACCTCGAAGTGGTCGCGTACCTCTGTGTGGGGTACGTCGACGAGTTCCCCGAGGAGCCCGAGCTGATGCAGGCGGGCTGGTCCAAGCGCCGCCCGCTGGCCTGGGTCGTCCACGAGGAGACGTACGGCCGCCGCGCCCTGCCCGGCGAGGAGCCGCACGACCTGCTCCAGGAGACCGTCGCCAACATCCGCCCGCTGGACGCCAAGGCGCTCGGCGAGGCGTGGGAGCGCCAGAAGCGCATGACCAAGCCCGCGGGGGCCCTGGGCATGCTGGAGATCATCTCCGCCCAGCTCTCCGGTCTCTCCCGGGTCTGCCCGCCGCCGATCCCGGAGCCCGCCGCCGTCGCGATCTTCGCGGGCGACCACGGCGTGCACGCCCAAGGCGTCACGCCCTGGCCGCAGGAGGTCACCGGGCAGATGGTGGCCAACTTCCTCGGCGGGGGAGCGGTCTGCAACGCCTTCGCGAACCAGGTCGGCGCCGAGGTCTGCGTCATCGACGTGGGCGTCGCCTCCGAACTCCCGGCCACGCCGGGCCTCCTCCCGCGCAAGGTCCGCCCCGGCACCGGCGACTTCACCACGGGTCTCGCGATGACCCGCGAAGAAGTCCTCGCCGCGATCGAGGTGGGCATCGAGACGGCCCGCGACCTGGTCGCCGCCGGCAACAAGGCACTCCTCACGGGTGAGATGGGCATCGCGAACACCACCGCGTCCGCCGCCCTGATCTCGGTCTACACCGGAGTGGACGCCGCCGAGGTCACGGGCCGGGGCACGGGCATCAACGACGAGACGCACGCCCGCAAGGTGGACGTGGTCCGCCGTGCCCTCGACCTCCACAACCCGGACCCGGCGGACCCGATCGGCGTCCTCTCGGCGGTGGGCGGCCTGGAGCACGCGGCCCTCGTCGGCCTGATCCTGGGCGCGGCCTCCCTCCGTACCCCGGTCATCCTCGACGGCGTGTCCACCGGCGCGGCGGCGCTCGTGGCCAGGGCCATCGCGCCCGAGGCCCTTGCGGCCTGCATCGCGGGCCACCGCAGCGCCGAGCCGGGCCACGTGGCGGCCCTCAACAAGCTGGGCCTGCGCCCCCTGGTGGACCTGGACCTCCGCCTGGGCGAGGGCACGGGCGCCCTGCTCGCCCTCCCGCTGGTGCAGAGCGCGGCCCGCGCCATGCACGAGGTGGCCACGTTCGACTCGGCGGGCGTCACCGAGAAGTAGCACGAAGGACGCGTCCCCCACCCACGGGAGTGGGGGACGCGCAGGGGCAACCACCCCGGCCCCACCGGTGGGCGGAACATCTACCGGGACATCCATCACACCGTGCAAACCCCAGGTCACAGATATCGTGACCCTGTACGAGCCGCTCCACAGCCGCAGCGGCGCCCCCTCGTTCGCACCGCCACGCTCTCCGAGGAGCCGCTCACCCATGGCCGACACCGCCGACCACCCCGCCTACCCCGTCGGCCTGCGCCTGGCCGGCCGCCGCGTCGTCGTTCTCGGCGGCGGCCAGGTCGCCCAGCGCCGGCTGCCCGCCCTGATCGCCGCGGGCGCCGACATCACGCTGGTCTCCCCGTCCGCGACCCCCTCCGTCGAGGCCATGGCCGAGGCCGGCGAGATCACCTGGACCAAGCGGCGGTACGAGGACGGCGACCTCGCCGACGCCTGGTACGCCCTGGTCGCCACCACGGACCCCGCCTCGAACGCCGCCGCATCCGCAGAGGCCGAGCGCACCAGGACCTGGTGCGTACGCGCCGACGACGCCGAGGCGGCCACCGCGTGGACCCCGGCGACCGGCCGCGACGCGGGCGTCACGGTGGCCGTGCTCACGGGCCACGACCCCCGCCGCTCGGCCGCGGTCCGCGACGCGATCGTCGAGGGCCTCCGCGACGGCTCGATCGCCGCGCCGGCGCACCGCTCGCGCACCCCCTTCGTCGCCCTGGTCGGCGGCGGCCCCGGCGACCCGGACCTGATCACGGTGCGCGGCCGCCGGCTGCTCGCGGAGGCGGACGTGGTCATCGCGGACCGCCTCGGCCCGCGAGACCTCCTGGACGAGCTGCCCCCGCACGTCGAGGTGATCGACGCGGCGAAGATCCCGTACGGCCGGTTCATGGCCCAGGAGGCCATCAACAACGCGCTGATCGAGCACGCGAAGGCGGGCAGGTCCGTCGTGCGGCTCAAGGGCGGCGACCCGTTCGTCTTCGGCCGCGGCATGGAGGAGGCGCAGGCGCTCGCCGCCGAGGGCATCGCCTGCACGGTGGTCCCGGGCATCTCCAGCTCGATCTCGGTCCCGGGCGCGGCCGGCATCCCGGTGACGCACCGCGGGGTGGCGCACGAGTTCACGGTGGTCAGCGGTCACGTCGCCCCCGACGACCCGCGTTCCCTCGTCGACTGGGCGTCGCTCGCGAAGCTCACGGGCACCCTCGTCATCCTCATGGGCGTCGACAAGATCGGGAAGATCGCCGAGGCGCTCATCGCCCACGGCAAGAACCCGGAGACGCCGCTGGCCCTGGTCCAGGAAGGCACCACCGCGTCCCAGCGCCGGGTGGACGCCACCCTCGCGACGGTCGCGGAGACCGTCAGGGCCGAGGAGGTCCGCCCGCCGGCCGTCATCGTCATCGGCGACGTGGTGGCGGAGGGCCCCGACCGCCGGGCGAAGTAGCTTCCCGGGCCCGCCGACCGGGGGCGACCACCCCCGCACGCACCCCCCGTCCCACACATTGGCACCACACCCCGGACAAGGCAGTATCACCTCGTGGCCGAACTCATCACGATCGACGACCCCGACGACCCGCGCCTCAGCGACTACACCGGCCTGACCGACGTCGAGCTGCGCCGCAGACGTGAGCCGGCCGAGGGCCTGTTCATCGCGGAGGGCGAGAAGGTCATCCGCCGGGCCAGGCAGGCCGGGTACGAGATGCGGTCGATGCTGCTGTCCGCCAAGTGGGTCGATGTCATGCGGGACGTCATCGACGAGGTACCGGCGCCGGTGTACGCGATCCAGCCGGACCTCGCGGAGCGCGTCACCGGCTATCACGTGCACCGGGGCGCCCTCGCCTCCATGCAGCGCAAGCCGCTCCCGGACGCGGCCGAACTGCTGGTGGACGCCCGCCGGGTGGTCGTCATGGAGTCGGTCAACGACCACACCAACATCGGTGCGATCTTCCGCAGCGCGGCGGCCCTCGGCATGGACGCGGTGCTGCTCTCGCCGGACTGCGCGGACCCGCTGTACCGGCGTTCCGTGAAGGTGTCCATGGGCGCGGTGTTCTCGGTGCCGTACGCCCGGCTCGACACCTGGCCGCGCGGCCTGGAGGCCGTGCGGGAGGCGGGTTTCAAGCTTCTGGCGCTCACCCCGGCGGAGAAGGCGACCGCGATCGACGAGGCCGCCCCGCACCGCCTCGATCGGGTGGCCCTGATGCTGGGGGCGGAGGGCGACGGCCTGTCGACGCAGGCGCTGCGGGCGGCGGACGAGTGGGTCCGCATCCCGATGGCCCATGGCGTCGACTCACTGAACGTGGGCGCGGCGGCGGCGGTCGCCTTCTACGCGGTGGCGACGGGCCGCCCGGAATCCTGACGGCGCCGGAACCCGGGCCCTATCCCTGAAGGGCCTGGGCGGCGGCGATGCCCAGGGCCACCACCAGGGTCACGACGACGAAGACGAAGAGCCGCTGGCGCAGCAGCCGGGGGTTGGCGGGGCGGCGCCCCGTCGACGTCGTACGGGCGCCCGGCCGCGTCGCGGGCCGCCCCCCGGTCCGCGGCCCGGGCCCACGCCCCTGGCCGCGGTCGGCACCACGCTCCGGACCACGATCCGACGACCGCTCAGAACCCCGATCAGCACCCCGCTCAGAACCCCGCTCCGGGCCTCGGCCGGGCAGGTCCCGATCGGTGTACCGCTCGGTCGGCCGTACGGTGTGCCGCTCCTCGGCCCGCTCCCGCTGCACGGGCGGCCGGGAGACCGGCAGCCCCTGCGCCTCGCGCGCCGCGATCTCCTTGAGCCGCATCGACAGCTGGAGCGTGCTGGGGCGGTCCTCGGGATCCTTCGCGAGACAGGCCCGGATCAGCGGCGCGAGCGCGTCGGGCACTCCGTGCAGCTGCGGCTCCTCGTGCACCACCCGGTAGAGCATGACCTCGGAACTGCCGTGCCCGAAGGGGGAGTCGGCCATCGCCGCGTACGCCAGGGTGGCGCCGAGCGAGAACACGTCGGTGGCGGGGGTGACGGCCGCTCCGCGCACCTGCTCGGGCGCGAGGAAGCCGGGCGAGCCGACGGCCGTGCCCACGTGGGTCAGGGTGCTGGCACCGGTCGCCCAGGCGATGCCGAAGTCGATGATGCGGGGGCCCTTGGGGGAGAGCAGGATGTTCGAGGGCTTGAGGTCCCGGTGCACCACGCCGGCCTCGTGGACGGCGACGAGGCCCTCCGAGAGGGCCGCCCCGATCGTGGCGACGTCGGCGGCGCGCAGCGCGCCCTCCTCGGCGACGCGGTCGTGCAGCGAGGGGCCGGGCACGTACTGGGTGGCGAACCAGGGGCGCTCGGCCTCCAGATCGGCGGCGACGAGCCGGGCCGTGCAGCCGCCGCGGATCCGCCGGGCCGCGGACACCTCGCGGGCGAACCGCGACCGGAACTCCTGGTCCTCGGCGAGATCGGGCCGGATCACCTTCAGCGCCACCCGCTGGCCGCGCCGGTCGGACCCCAGGTACACGACGCCCATCCCGCCGGCCCCCAGCCTGCGGTGGAGCCGGAACGACCCGACGATCCGCGGATCCTCGCGCCGGAGCCGCATCATCGCCATGTCCGTCCCCTCGTCCGTTCGACGTGGCACAGCTTACGTAGTGGCGCCCGCGCGTGCTCATAGGCCGCGCCCTCGCACCGGGATCGATTGTCAGTGCTGAGGGGGAGAAGGCACGGAGGTACGAGCCCTGGCCCATCCCCCAACCCCCGCGCGGGACGCCACACTTGACGCAGGGTCGGAATCCCGGTGAGGGCCGACGGGGGGCCTCGGGCCAGGGCGTTCGCGGGACGACCGGCGAAGTGAGCCATGTCACGCCCCCGGCCGCCCTCCGGGAAGACCCGGGGATCGGAGCCCGGGGCGTCTCCACCCAGGGGAGTACGCCGCGCGGGCGGCCGTCATCCTCCGGGAGGCCCGCAAGTCGGTACGAGGGCATGACGTCCCGGCGCTCCCCGCTCCCTAATGTTGAGGTCAAGCGGCGGGTGCAGCACTCGTCCCCCGAGGTAACGCACCCGCCGCGCCAGACACGACAGGAGAGGTCCCATGGCTTTCACGGCACCGAGGACGAGCACCCGGCCTTCGGGCCAGCGCCACCCCCTGGTGGCCACGGCCATGGTCCTCCCTCTCGCGGCCCTGCTGGTGGTCGTCTTCGGCGGCTGGGAGGCAGTGGTCACACATGCGTCGTCCGTGGGCGTGATGCTGGGGCGCTGAACAGCGCCCCGGACCCGGGAGAGCGGCCCGGGTCGGGACATCCGGCCATCAGCCCCGTGGGGACGGGGGTGCGGCGGACGGCAGCGTGGGGCCGGTCAGCTGGGGAGCTGACCGGCCCTCGCGCATTCCCCCCGCCCGACGGAGGCCGCCCCGCCCGGCAAGGAGCCGAGGCCACCCCGGCCCCTGCCCAGACGCCCCCGCGACTGCCGCAGGCCGAGGGAACCGCCCGAGCCCGCCCCTTACGGCCCGGCCCGGCCGCCCGGCGACCGCCGCAGGCCGAAGGGACCGCCCCCCGCCCGGCGCACCCACCCCCGTACAACCAACCCGTGCACCCCCCCCTGTACGACCCTCCCCGTACGCTCCCCCCGTGGACTCCACCGACCGGCCTCCCCTCCACCGACCACCCCTCGACCGGCTCGCCGACCTCGCGTACGACGCCGCCCACCGACCCGGTGCGCCCTGCCGGTGTGCGAGTGGTCTCGTCGGGGTGCTCGCCGACCGGGACGACGGGACCGTCGTACGGCACGGACGGCTCGTCGCCAAGGCACACGCCCCCGGCACCGACCCCGAGGCGCATCGCGCGCGGGTCGCGTTGGCCGCGCACCCGGATGTCGCCGGCGTCTTCCTCCCGCCCCTTCCGATGCCCGCGCCCGCGCCGGACGAACTCGACGGCCGCCCCGTCACCGTCTGGCCGTACGGCCCACCCGTCGACCCGGCGGACCCCGACGCCGCCCCCTGGGAGGAGGCGGCACGGCTGCTCGCCCTGCTCCACCGCACCCCGCCCCCGCCAGGGCCCCGGCTTCCGGCGATGCGGGCGCCCGCCAAGGCGGCCCTCGCCGTGGACCGGATGCGCCGGGCCGCGCCGGACCACCCGGCGACCGCGACCGTCCTCGCCGCCTGGAAGACGATCCCCGACGCCGCCCCCGGTACCGACCCGGCCGCCGCCCGCGGCCCCCGGCGTCTCTGCCACGGCGACTTCCACCTCGGCCAACTCGTCCGCGACACCGGCGCGGAGCCCGCCCCGGCCTGGCGGCTCATCGACATCGACGACCTCGGTCTCGGTGACCCGGCCTGGGATCTGGCCCGTCCCGCCGCCTGGTTCGCCGCCGGCATCCTGCCCCCGGGGATCTGGTCCCGTTTCCTCGGCGCCTACCAGGAGGCGGGAGGCCCCGCCGTGGGCGCCGACCCGTGGGTCCAACTCGACGTGCCCGCCCGCGCCCTGACGGTCCAGACCGCTGCCCTGGCCCTGGCCAAGTCGACGGCCGAGCGCAGACCGCTCGACGAGGTCGAGGACGTGATGATCGACACCTGCGCCCGCATCGCCGGGCACCGAACCGCCGAGACCCCTCAGGCGTCCACGTAAAGTGAAGCCACCATACGAACGGCGACGTCAGGGAGTTGAGCCGACCATGCAGTGCCCCAAGTGCCACGCGGCGATGCACACGTACAACCGCAACGGTGTCCAGATCGAGCAGTGCAGCGGCTGCCGCGGCATATTCCTGGACTACGGCGAGCTGGAGTCCCTGACCCGCCTGGAGTCCCAGTGGGTCCAGCAGGCCCCGCCCGCCCCTCCGGCCCCGCAGGCGTACCCGGCGCAGCCCGCCCCCGCCGCTCCGGCCTGGGGCGCCCCGCACCACGGCGGCCACCACGGCGGGGGCCACTACCGTCAGCGCGGTTTCGGCCGGATGCTCTTCTCCTCCTGACCGGGGGTACGAAGAAGCCCCCGGCCGCAAGATGCGGCCGGGGGCTTCTTGGTGGTGCGCGATACTGGGATTGAACCAGTGACCTCTTCCGTGTCAGGGAAGCGCTCTCCCGCTGAGCTAATCGCGCGGGGTGTACACCTCGTACCCGAAGGCACTGCGTACTGGCTACTGCGTGCGCGATACTGGGATTGAACCAGTGACCTCTTCCGTGTCAGGGAAGCGCTCTCCCGCTGAGCTAATCGCGCGGGGGATCCGAAGATCCGCGGACCCGAAGGTCCAGTGGACGATACTGGGATTGAACCAGTGACCTCTTCCGTGTCAGGGAAGCGCTCTCCCGCTGAGCTAATCGTCCTTGGAGGTGGAGACGGGATTTGAACCCGTGTAGACGGCTTTGCAGGCCGTTGCCTCGCCTCTCGGCCACTCCACCAGGAGTGAATACAGGGGTCGGGAAGATCCCCCACATCGAGCGGACGACGAGATTCGAACTCGCGACCCTCACCTTGGCAAGGTGATGCTCTACCAACTGAGCCACGTCCGCTTGTCGTTTCCGTTTCGCTTGCGCGTCCCGGCGACGTGTTGAACTCTAGCGGATTCCTGGGCCAGCACAAAAACGCGTTTCCGCAGCGTGCTGACCTGCGGGCCGACCCGGGCGGCGGGCCGGACCTCCCGGAGGGTTCCCGACGCGTTCACTCGCCGTGTTCCCCGGGTGGCAGGCAGACGCCACCTCCCGCGGTCCGGTGTCCCTCCGTCGGCCGACCTAGACTCGATGCGTGTACGACCTTGCTCCTCTGGCCCGCTTCGGCGGCCTCGTCGCGACCGACCTCCGGGATGTCACCCACGACCCCGAAGCCCTGGACTCCACCGGCTTCTGGGCCGTCTGTGCGGACTTCGAAGGGCGTCTGACCTGCGCCCGCTTCGGAGACGTACGGCCCGACCGCGTTCCCGCGCCCGTCCCTGGCGCCTGGCGCGGCCCCGCCGCCGGTGACTGGACGTCGTCCCTCGACCGCGCCGCGTACATCGCGGGCGTCCGGCGGGTGCGGGAGCACATCGCGCGCGGTGAGGTCTACCAGGCGAACCTCTGCCGGGTGCTGACCGCCCCGCTGCCGGACCCGGCCGCCGCCGACGTCGACGCGCTCACCGCACTGCTCGCCGAGGGGAACCCCGCCCCCTACGCCGGAACGATCCGCCTGCCCGCGCACGGCGTGGAGGTCGCCACCGCCTCTCCCGAGCTGTACCTCCGCATGGAAGGGGCCCTGATCACCTCCGGCCCCATCAAGGGGACCGGCCGCACCGCCGCCGACCTCCTCCCCAAGGACCACGCGGAGAACGTGATGATCGTCGACCTGGTCCGCAACGACCTGGGGCGCGTCAGCGAGACCGGCTCCGTCGCCGTACCCGCGCTCTGCGCGACCGAGGAGCACCCCGGCCTCGTCCACCTCGTCTCCACCGTCACCGGCCTGCTGCGGGAGGACGCCGGCTGGCCCGAGCTCCTCGCCGCCACCTTCCCGCCCGGCTCCGTCACCGGCGCCCCCAAGTCCAGCGCCTTGCGGATCATCGAGGCCCTGGAGACCGCCCCGCGCGGCCCTTACTGCGGGGGCGTCGGCTGGGTCGACGCCGACGTGGGCACCGCCGAGCTGGCCGTCGGCATACGCACCTTCTGGATCGACCGCCCCGAGGGCGTGCTCCGCTTCGGCACCGGCGCCGGGATCACCTGGGGCTCCGACCCGGAGCGCGAGTGGGAGGAGACCGAACTCAAGGCCGCCCGGCTCGTCGCGATAGCGTCGGGCGCCTACGAGTCAGGCGCCCTTGAGGCGAGCGGAAAGGCCACTTCTCGATGAAACTCTGGGTCAACGGCGGGCTGCACGAACCGGAGACCGCCCTGGTCTCCGTACTGGACCACGGATTGACCGTCGGCGACGGCGTCTTCGAGACGGTCAAGGCCGAGCGTGGAGAAACGTTTGCTCTGACGCTCCACCTGGAGCGGCTCACCCGCTCCGCCCGTGGCCTCGGGCTGCCCGACCCGGACCTCGACGAGGTCCGCCGCGCCTGCGCCGCCGTCCTCGAAGCGAACCCGATGGAGCTGGGCCGGCTCCGCATCACGTACACCGGCGGCATCTCCCCGCTCGGCTCGGAGCGCGGCGACGCCGGGGCCGGCCTCGTCGTCGCCCTCGGGGAGACCGGCCGCCGCGCCGACTCCACCGCCGTGATCACCGTGCCCTGGACCCGCAACGAGCGCGGCGCCCTCACCGGCCTCAAGACCACCTCGTACGCCGAGAACGTCGTCGCCCTCGCCAGGGCGCGCGAGCAGGGGGCGACCGAGGCGATCTTCGCCAACACCGTCGGGCAGCTCTGCGAGGGCACAGGATCCAATATCTTCGTCGTGGTCGACGGCCGGATCCTCACCCCGCCCGTCTCCTCCGGCTGCCTCGCGGGCATCACCCGCGCCCTGGCGGTCGAGTGGACCGGAGCGCGCGAGACCGACCTGCCGCTGGACGTCCTGGAGAGCGCCGACGAGATCTTCCTGACCTCGACCCTCCGCGACGTGCAGGCCGTGCACCGGGTCGACGGCCGCGAGCTGTCGCCGGCGCCCGGCCCGGTCACCGCGAAGGCGATGCGGATCTTCGACGAGCGGGCCGCCGGGGACCGGGACCCGCGCCTCGGGTAAAACCTGATGACGGACGGCCCCGGGGTGGGTAGAACACCTCTGATGACCACCACCCTGCGGCCGGCCGAGCCGCTTCAGCAGACGCCCGACGGCGGCCGTTCGCGTACCTACGACATCTGTGTGAACAGCCGCCGCGTCGGCTCCGTGCACCTCTCCACCGCCCCCGGCTTCGGAGCCGGGGCAGGCGTGATCAGCCGCCTCGCGGTCGACGAACCCGACCGCGGCCGGGGCAGGGGCACGGTCGCCGCCCTCGCCTCCGAGGAGGTGCTGCGGGGCTGGGGCTGTGTCCAGGTGCAGATATCGGTGCCCGCCGAGGCCGTGGCCGCGCAGCGGATGGCCCGCTCCCTCGGCTACACCGAGCGCAGCCGGAACATGCTCAAGGAGCTGCCCGCCGAGCCTCCGGCGCTGCCGGAGGGCGTCGAGATCCGGCCGATGACCGAGGCCGAGTACGCCGGGTGGCAGACGCGCGCCAAGGAGGGCTTCGCGCAGAGCTGGATCGACCGGGGCGTCCCCGAGGAGCAGGCCCGCGCCAAGGCCGAGACCAGCCACCGGACCCTGCTCCCGGACGGCCTTGCCACGCCGGGCACCGCGATCCACGTGGTCGTACGGGACGGCCGGCCCGCCGGTCATCTGTGGACCGGCCGGATCGAGCTGGAACCGGGCCGGTGGGCGGCCTTCGTCTACGACATCGAGGTGGACGAGGAGCAGCGCGGCCACGGCTACGGGCGGGCGCTCATGCTGCTCGCCGAGCGGGTCGCCCGGGAGGCCGGGGAGACCCTGCTCGGACTGCACGTCTTCGCGGGCAACACCCCGGCGATCGGGCTCTACGAGTCGCTGGGCTTCCGCACGACGTACGTCAACAGCGCCAAGGACCTGCGGTAGGGGAGGGGCTTCTCAGCCCTCGAGGAGGCGGTCGGCGATCTCCTCGATGCGCTCGCGCAGGCCGTCCTGGCTCTGGCCGCCGTCGAGGCGCTCGCCGCCGATCACATAGGTCGGGGTGCCGGTGACCTTGATGGCCTTGCCCTCGGCCTCGTCCGCGTCGACGGTCAGCAGATGCCGGCCGTCGATCAGGGCGGTGTCGAACTCCTCGGCGTCCAGGCCGAGTTCGGTGGCGACCTCCATGAGCACCGGCTCGCCCCGCTCGCCGAGCTCGGCGGTCCTGGCGAGCAGCGCCTCCGCGTACGGCCAGCCCTTGCCCTGCTCGACGGCCTCCTCGGCGGCCTGCGCGGCGGCGTACGCGTGCTTGTGCTTCGCCAGGGGGAAGTGGCGCAGCTGTACGTCGAGCCGGTCGCCGTACTTCTCGCGGAGCGCGCGGACGTCGTCGAGCGCCTGGAGGCAGTCGGGGCACTGGAGGTCGAACCACGCCTCAAGGACGACGGGGGAGAGGGGCGCGGTGGTGGAGTCACTCATGGCAGCAGTCTCCCTCACCGGGACCTGGGGAGGAGATCCGGCGGGGTCGACCCGGAGATCTCCCTGAGACCGGCCGTCGGGCATGGCCCCGGACGGTCGGCCCGGTGCAGGATGGAAGGGACGTATCACCCGGGACCTGGAGGACCGCATGCTGGCCGAGACCATCTGCTCCGCGGTGTCCGCGGCGGGCCTGGGCATCGCCGCGATCACGGCGTACCGGAAGCGCTTCCTGACCGCTGCCAGGATGGCGGCCTACGCCCTGGTGCCGCTGGGTCTGGTGATGACGGGCGCCGTCGAGTGGATCGCGGGCACGGCGTTCAGCCCCGTCGCCTGGGCCGGTTTCGGCGTGCTCGGCGTCGCCTGGCTGCTCTTCCTGTCCACCCGGGCCGTCGAGCGGCGCCGGGGCGGCCGCAAGGAGACCACCGGCGACGCCGGGACGAGAGCGGTGGCCCCGGGTGCGTCCGCGCCCTCGCGCGCCGTGACGGCGAAGCCGCGGGCAGCCCAGGCGGGCCGAGGAAGCCAGGCAGGCCAGGGGAGCCAGGCTGCCGGGGACGACTTCAGCGACATCGAGGCGATTCTGAAGAAGCACGGAATCTGATCGCTTCTGACGATTCCCGTTCCCATGATCCACGGGAAGGAGTGAACGGCCCCTGCCGTGGGGCGTGTTGCGGGATTTCCCGGGCCCCGGGTGCGCCATCATCCGTCGGAGATGCTGGATACCTCGCGGGAGACCCTCCCCGCCGCCCCCGACGCCCCTGCCGAAGAGCCGCGCGGCTGCCTGTTCGCGCTCTCCCAGCCCCCACTGATGATCTTCCTCGCGGTGATCGGCTGTCTGCTGCTGATGGCCGCCGTGCACGACCTCTTCGTGCTGTGAGGGCTCCGGGGCTCAGCCCGCCGCTTCCTTGCGGCGCGCCCGGTACGCGGCCACGTGCAGACGGTTGCCGCAGGTGCGGCTGTCGCAGTAACGGCGCGAGCGGTTGCGGGAGAGGTCGACGAAGGCCCGGCCGCAGTCCGGCGCCTCGCAGCGCCGCAGCCGTTCCTGCTCGCCCGCCACCACGATGAACGCGAGCGCCATGCCGCAGTCGGCCGCGAGGTGGTCCGCCACCGACGCGCCCGGCGCGAAGTAGTGCACGTGCCAGTCGTAGCCGTCGTGGTCGGTGAGCTGGGGCGTGGTGCCCGCACCCGCCACCAGCTGGTTGATCAGGGGAGCCGCGATCCGCGCCTCTGGCGCGGAGAAGACGGCGGCGAACTTCTCGCGGACCTCGCGGACGGCCCGCAGGTCGTCGGCGCCGAGCTCACCCACGCCGCTGATCTTGTGCGCGCGTACGAAGGCCCGCAGCCCGGGGATGTCCGCGAGCTCGTCGGCCCGCTCGCCCTGGGGCGCGGTGTTCATCAGATCGACGACGGTGTCGAGGGCGATCCGGGTGTCGTGGGGAATCAGCACGATTCGCTCCCTGGCCGGCCGCGGGCGGGCGCCCGCGGAATGGCGCTGACTTTAGCGCGACAGGGAAAAGGCCACCGGCGCCCACCACCGCGCCGGCTGCGCGGTGGGAGCGCCGGATGTCGTGCCTATGTGGCTGCCCGCGCGGCGCCGTCGCCCCGAGTCGGACGGCGCCGTGCGGCTCTCGGCCTGGCTCAGCTGTCGGCCAGGATGTGGGAGAGCTCCGTATCGAGGTCGAAGTGCCGGTGCTCGGTGCCAGGTGGCACGGCGGCGTCGGTCCTCTTCAGGAACGACTCCAGGGCCCTCGCCGGGGCCTCGAGCAGGGCTTCTCCCTCGGGGGAGCTCAACGCGATGCAGACGACTCCCTGACCGTGGCTACGCGACGGCCAGACGCGGACGTCGCCCGTGCCGGTGGGCCGGTGCAGCCCCTCGGCGAGAAGGTCGCGGGCGAAGACCCACTCGACCGTCTCCTCGGCTCCGGTGTGGAAGGTGGCGTGCACGGCATAGGGATCGGCCGTGTCATACCGCAGGCCCGCGGGTACAGGCAGTGAGGACTCGCTCGACACAACGAGGCGCAGGTGCAGCTCGCAGCTGACCGTGGTGTTCATAAGCGCCAGGGCCTTTCGCTCAGTGTGCGCTCGGGGATTCGCACGTCGGCGAAATCGACATGCCACCTCCGGTGCCGTTGTAAACCCCTCTGTCGGTTTTGTGAGTGTTCAGGTAGCTCGTATGGGCGCCTGTGACCTGCGGTAATACCGCCATTCCGGCGACGGCTCCCCGTCCGGTAAGTTGGGGACCATGAATGCGGAGAGTGACGAGCGCGCCGGGGAGTCCGCAGACGGCCAGGAAGCCGAACTGGGATCCCGCGCGCCGGAGTTCATCAAGTCCCGCCGAGGCCTGCATCTGAGCTGGCAGGTCGGCGTCTTCATCGTGGGACTCGCCGTGGTCGGCGCCGGAGTGGTGATGCTGCCGCTGCCCGGACCCGGCTGGCTGGTCATCTTCGGCGGCATGGCGATCTGGGCGACCGAGTTCGTCTGGGCGCAGCTCGTGCTCCGCTGGACCAAGCGCAAGGTCACCGAGGCCGCCCAGCGGGCGCTCGACCCCAAGGTCCGCCGCCGGAACATCATCCTCACCACCGTCGGCCTGGTGATCATCGCCGTCCTGCTCGGCATCTACCTGTGGAAGTTCGGCTTCGTCATGCCGTGGAAGATCGAACAGTGACCGTCGGATGGTTCGGGAGCCCCGCTGACATGCGGTAATGTTTGCGGTGCACCGGGGCGATTAGCTCAGTGGGAGAGCACTTCGTTCACACCGAAGGGGTCACTGGTTCGAACCCAGTATCGCCCACCACCCGGTCCGAAGGCCCGGAGACGGAACACCGTCTCCGGGCCTTCGGCGTTCACCGCATCCGCGCGACCCGGTCCCGGAGCCGCCTGGCGTCCCGCAGCCGCTGCTCGTACGTGGCGCCCACCGCGAGCAGCAGCAGCCCGGCGAGGGCCGGCGGCAGCCAGCGCGGCAGCGCGCCCACCACCTGCACCACGTACGGCGCCAGCTCGTGGAGCCCGTCCAGGGCGAGCACCGCACCGCCGAGGACCAGCAGGGCCTGGAGCCGGAACCGCGCGCCGATCAGCGTCACCGCCAGGGCCGCGACCCCCAGGGCCAGCGGGCGGACCCACTCCGGGTCCGTCCAGGCCGCGAGGAGGCTCGGCAGCAGGGTCGCCGCGAGACCGGGGCCGTACGCCGTCCAGGACGAGGCCTCGGGGTCCCGGCGCCGCCGCAGGAACCCGAAGACGAGCGCGGGCACCGTCACCGGGAGCGTGTACGCCTCCGGGGTCGTCACCTCCCAGTCCGCGAGCCGCACCCAGGTGGCCAGCAGGAACAGCACCGCCGCCGTCCACGAGGCGAACCGCCGCCGCTCCGGCCGTACCGCCGTCGCCGCCGCGATCGCCCCGGCGAGGGCCAGGGCCAGCGCCAGGAACGCCGGCCGGGACACGGCGAGGCCGAACGCGGGCAGCGCCACGGCCGCGCCGGTGATCTCCACCGCCAGGGCCACCGCACGGGGGCGCGTGGCGGCTCCCACGGCGGCGGTGCCCGCCGGGACCAGGAGCAGGGCGAGGGCCGTCCAGTGCTCCTCGAACCCGCCGGCGGCCGCCACCGCGCACACCAGGCCGGTCGCGGTGAGGACCGCGCCGATGGCCGCGACCACACGGCGCGCGTCCGTACCGAGCACCGCGACACCCGTGAGGAGACCCAGCACCACCCCGAGCACGGCGAACGTCGCTCCCCGTACGTCCAGAGCCAGGGCCAGGGCACTCACGGCGGACCCGAGCCCGGCGACGTAGGCGCACCAGCCGAGGACGGCCCCGGCCTCCAGGAGGGGCGTCCGGGCCTCGGGCCGCCGGGGCGCCCAGGAGGCCCAGGGGGCCGCCGTCCCGGCCGCCGCCCCTGTCGAGGGGCCGCCTGCCACGCGCGGGCCGTGAGTGGTGTCCCCGGCCGCGCGCAGACCGCGGGCCAGTGGGTCCGGGCGGACGGCGATCCACAGGGCCGCCGCGGCCGTCAGGAGCTGGAGGGTGAGCGTCGCCGCGTACGGCAGGTCGAGGGAGACCGGCAGGGCGGTGAGCAGCGCCCAGGCCAGGGCGAGGGCCCCGCACCGGGCCCACAGCCGGGGGACCGCCGCGAGAGCGGCGACGGCCACCGCCAGGACCAGGGCCGCCGTCGCCGGGTACGACGTCAGGGCGCGCTCGGCGTGCTCGCCCGACCACACGGCCGTCGTCCGGGCCACCGGCCCGAGGAGCCCGGCCGCCACCGGCGGCAGCGCCCACACGACCCCGAGCCCCGCCACACCGGCCCCGGCCCCGGCCAGCCCGAGCCGGACGCCACGCGGCAGCCGGAACCCACCGGCCGCCTTCTCGGGGGCGGCGCCGAGCCGTCCGCCGTCGGGCGCCCCCGCACCTGCGGTGTCCGTGCCCGGCGTCATGCCGCCGACCGTGGCCTTCGTGTCGCCCAGCCGCCACACCGAGGCCAGGGCGAGCCCGCACAGCACGTACCCCGGCACCGCCCACTCCGCCGGGACCGCGGTGCGCAGCAGGCCGCCCAGGGCCGCCACCGTCGCCAGGCCCGCCACCGTCGAGGCCGCCACCGCGAGGGCGGGCGTGCGCCAGGACACGTACAGGGTCACCGCGGCGCCCGCCAGGAGCAGGGCCGCGCCGCTCCACGGCGCGGTGAGCGACAGCCAGCCGCCCGTCAGGAGCGCCCAGCCGCCGAGCAGCACCGCACCGGTGACCGCCGTGATCCGGACCGGCGCCGGCCGCGCCCACAGCGCCACCGCTCCGTCCGCCGCCGCCGTCACCAGGGCCGCCCACGCGAAGGCCGTCGGCCCGCCGCCGGCCGCGAGCGCGCCCAGAGGCAGCGGCAGCTGGGCCGCGACCACGGCCACCGGAAGCGGGATCCGCAGCCGGGACAGCGCCGATCCGTACGCGGTCCACGCGCCCGCGAGGACCGCGGCCGCCACCGCCGTGTACCCGAGGCCGTCCGTCTCCGGCAGCGCCACCCGGTGCAGCGCGTACGCGTCGAGCACCATTAGGACCAGGCCGAGCGCCGCCACCGACTCGGCCGTCGACACCAGGCCCCTGCGGAGCAGCGCCACCGGCACCACCAGAGCCGCGGAGGTCACCACGGAAAGGACCGCGGCGCGACCGCCGATGCCCATCGAGCCCCAGCTCACCAGCGTGAAGGCGACCGCGGCGACCGTCAGCAGGGTGCCGCCGAGCGTCAGCAGCACGTTCTGCGCGCTGCGCGGGGTCGCGTCCGCCACCGGCGGCCGGGGCCGCGGCGCCGCCGACGCCACCGGTGCGTACAGCACCTGGAGCAGCCAGGCCCGCCGGGCCAGCAACTGGGACCGGCGTGCGTCGAGTTGCGCCAGCTCGCGGTCGACGAGCACCAGCTCGTCGGCGGGCGGCAGTGAGTTGTCCATGTCCGGAGTGTGGCCCCGGCCACACCTGGCGGGAATGCGTCCCCGTACTCATCTTCCGGCGCCCGCCGTCTGAGTACCCGCACACTGGGGGCATGGACTGGTGCCGGTACCGATTCCGCAGCGTCTGGCGGCTCGCCGCCCCGCCCGACGCCGTCTACGCCGTCCTCGAACGCGCCGAGGAGTACCCCCGCTGGTGGCCCCAGGTCCGCGAGGTCGCCTCCGTCGACGACACCACCGGCACCGCCCGCTTCCGGTCCCTCCTCCCGTACGACCTCGTCGTCACCGTCCGCGCCCAGCGCCAGGACCCGGCCGCCCGGGTTCTGGAGGCGGACCTGAGCGGCGACCTGGAGGGCTGGGTCCGCTGGACCGTCACCCCCGAAGGGTCCGGCACGCGCGCCGTGTACGAGCAGGAGGTCGAGGTCCGCGCCCGCCTCCTGCGGGCCCTCGCCGTCCCCGGGCGGCCCGTCTTCCGCGTCAACCACGCCCTGATGATGCGCGGGGGTCAGCGGGGGCTCGCCGCTCATCTCCTATCGGTTTGAACCGACGGCCCGGAGGCCTGTATGGTTCAACCCGTTCCCGGGCGATTAGCTCAGCGGGAGAGCACTTCGTTCACACCGAAGGGGTCACTGGTTCGATCCCAGTATCGCCCACCGGGTAGAGGCCGGTCCGTCGAAAGACGGACCGGCCTCTGTCATGTGTCACGCCGCCGTGCGCAGTTCCGGCCGCAGCGGCCACGCCGGGTCCACGGTCTCCGGCGTGCCCTGCCGGGTGAACCACGCCTGGAGGCCCCGGGCCTGCGCCGCGTGCCACACGGACTGCAGCGTGTGCAGCTCCGCCGGCGTCAGCCGTTCCAGCCGGGACGAGAAGCGCCGCGCCACCGCCCGTACGACATCGAGCGCCGCCGTCGCGTCCGCCGCCGCGTCGTGCGCGCCCGTCAGCTCCACCTCGTAGTGCGCGCAGAGGTCCGTGAGCGTCCGGCGGCCCTTGCGGTAGCGGTCCAGGTGCTTGTCGAGGACCCGCGGGTCGAGCACGCACAACGGGGTGCCCGGCAGGTAGTCGCCGAGCGTGGACGCCCGGTGCCTGCGCAGCTCGCGGTCGAGGATCGTCAGATCGAACGGCGCGTTCATCACCACCAGCGGACGCCCCGCCGCGACCTGCTCGGCCAGCGCCCGCCCCAGCTCCTCCATCACCGGGGCCGGCCAGCGGCCGTACCGCTGGAGGTGATCGTCCGTCAGTCCGTGCACGGCGGTCGCCCCTTCGGGGACCGGTATGCCCGGATTGACCAGCCAGCGCGTCACCCGCGGACGTGCCCCCGCGGTGTCCTGCACGACCAGAGCCGCCGACACGATCCGGTCGCCCTCGACGTCGACTCCCGTGGTCTCCGTGTCGAAAGCGGCCAGGGGCCCTTCGTACCAGTGCATCGTCATCCCTGAACTCCCTGCACACGTGCGGCAGATGGCCAACCCCCTGCCCCGAAACGGTGATACCCGGACTGTTTGCGCCGTACGCGGACCGGTCACAACACAAGGGACGGGGAAGGAAATCGACATGGCGCTCGCCAAGCCCGAGTCGGGAGGGCTGCCGCCCCAGCGGCTGGCACCGACGCGCGGCTCACTCGCCACCACCGCCTGCATGGAGACCCTTCAGGTGGGATACCTGCACGCCGTCGCCGCCGCGGCCGGCTGCTCGCTGTCCCAGCCCTTTCCGGACAACGGCATCGACTGGCACGTGAGCCACGGCTCGCCGGGCCACACCGTCGACGACGAGGTGACCATCAAGGTGCAGCTCAAGTGCACCTACCAGCTACCGCCGCGAACGCCCGGGGACACGTCCGCGGCGTTCTCGTTCACCCTCGACAACGACCACCTGGTGAAGCTCGCCAGGACCCCGGTGTCCGTGCACAAGATCCTCGTCGTGATGCTCGTCCCGAGGTCACAGGAGGACTGGCTGAGAGCGAGCCACGACCGGCTCGACCTGCGGCACTGCTGCTACTGGATCAACCTGGCCGGACACCCGGTCACGGGACGGCGCAGGACCACCGTGCGCATACCGACGGCGCGGATCTTCGACGACCGGGCGCTCTGCGAGATCATGACCCGGGTCGGCGTGGGAGGGAGACCTTGATGCACCGACCGATCGACGAACCGAGGTTCGGGGACGAAGGGGCCGGGGACGGACGGGCCGGGAGCGGAGACGGGGCCGGAGGCGGCCCCGTCTCCCTTCCCCCGCCCTACCGGCCCCACCCGGCGCCCGGCGACACCCCCGGCCCGTGGACCGGCGTCCCGGCCCCGCCCACCGGACCCTGGGCCGAAGCCCACGGCGCACCCGACCCCGGCAGGGTCGACCCGCGCGTCCTCGGCGCCCTCCTCGCCCGCCACGGCTGGCGGCGCCGCGGCGGCGCGCCCGGCCGCTACAGCCGCTGGACCCCGCCGGGCGCCGGCACCGGCACCAGCCTCCTCGTCCCCGAGAGCCGGGCCTTCCCGGACAGCGAGGACCTGCTCGGCGAGGCGCTCACCGCCCTCGCCCGCAGCGCCACGCCCTCCGCCCGCGAGGTCCTCACCGGCCTCGCCGTGCCCAGCGACGAGCTCCGCTGGTGGCGCGACGTGCCCCCCGGCCCTGGCGGCGCCGTCCCCTGGACCGTGCAGGAGCAGCTCAGGTCCGCCGCCCGCCAGATGCTCCTCGCCGGCGCCCTCGCCGTGCGCGGCCGGGCCGGCTACTACGGGGCCCGGCACCGGCGCCAGGCCCAGGCCTCCCTGGAGACCGTCGTCGTCGGCGCGGCGCCCGGCGGACGCGGCCTCACCGCCTTCCTGCCGGTGGAACCGGGCCGCCCCGTCGCCGTCCGGCTCTACCACGCGCTCCACGCGGCCCGCGAGGCCACCGACTACCAGCGGGCCACCGGCGGCATGGAAGCCTTCGACGCCGCCGTCGGCGCGGGCGTCAGCCGCGAACTCACCGAGGCCCTCGTCGCCCTCGTCCGCGGCACCGAAGGAGCCCGCATCGCCCTGGAGTGGGCCCCGTCCGCCGGGGCGCCCGAGGGCTGCGCCCCCCGGCCCGAACCGGTCGAGTTCTCCCCGGGCGACCTGCCCGCCCTGCGCGAAGCGAGCGCCCGCTACCTCACCGACGAGCCGTCCGTGCCGGTCCGGCTCACCGGCGCCGTCGTCCGCATGCGCCGCTCAGGGCCGCGCGGCGACGGCACCGTACGCCTCCGGGTGCTCGCCGGGGCGGAGGTCCCGCACGTCCGCGTCACCCTCGACGAGGAGGCGTACCGCACGGCCGGCCACGCGCATCTCGTCGGGCTACCGATCCGGGTGGTGGGCCGCCTGGAGAGCCGGGGCGGCTTCCGCCGCCTCACCGACGCGTCCGGGGTGGTCCCCGTGCAGGTGGACGAGACGGAACGGGACCGGCTGATGAAGGCCCTCCAGGAGAACCTCGACTTCTTCGAGGAGGCGTGCGGCCCGGACGAGGGGTGAGGGGCGGGACGGGGGCGGGGCGGCGACGGGGGAATCCGTTTCGCGGTGGTGGGGGCCGCCTCGGTAGGATCGGTGGCGGCGCGGCACCTCGTACCTGTCGCGTACCGACGGCGCCGGCACCTCGTGTCTGCCCGCGCCCCTATGTATGGAGCACCCGTGTCTGATGTCCGTGTGACCGTCCAGTCCGCCTCGGAAGCAGAGGAGAGGGCGGTGAGCGCGGGCACCACCGCCGGCGCCCTGTTCGCCGACGACCGCACCATCATCGCCGCCCGCGTCGGCGGTGAGCTGAAGGACCTGTCGTACGAGCTCTCCGACGGCGATGTCGTCGAGGGCGTCGAGATCTCCTCCCCCGACGGTCTCGACATCCTGCGCCACTCGACCGCGCACGTCATGGCGCAGGCCGTGCAGGAGCTCTTCCCCGAGGCCAAGCTGGGCATCGGCCCGCCGGTCCGGGACGGCTTCTACTACGACTTCGACGTCGAGAAGCCCTTCACCCCCGAGGACCTCAAGGTCATCGAGAAGAAGATGCAGGAGATCCAGAAGCGCGGCCAGCGCTTCGCCCGCCGCGTGGTGACCGACGAGGACGCCCGCGCCGAGCTGGCGGACGAGCCGTACAAGCTGGAGCTCATCGGCATCAAGGGTTCCGCTTCGACCGACGACGGGGCGAACGTCGAGGTGGGCGGCGGCGAGCTGACCATCTACGACAACCTCGACGCCAAGACCGGCGACCTGTGCTGGAAGGACCTCTGCCGCGGTCCGCACCTGCCGACCACCCGGAACATCCCCGCGTTCAAGCTGATGCGCAACGCCGCCGCCTACTGGCGCGGCAGCGAGAAGAACCCGATGCTCCAGCGCATCTACGGCACCGCCTGGCCGTCGAAGGAGGAGCTGAAGGCCCACCTCGACTTCCTCGCCGAGGCCGAGAAGCGCGACCACCGCAAGCTGGGCAACGAGCTCGACCTCTTCTCCGTCCCCGACGAGATCGGTTCCGGCCTCGCCGTCTTCCACCCCAAGGGCGGCATCATCCGCCGGGTCATGGAGGACTACTCGCGCAAGCGGCACGAGGAGGAGGGCTACGAGTTCGTCTACTCGCCGCACGCCACCAAGGGCAAGCTGTTCGAGAAGTCGGGCCACCTCGACTGGTACGCCGAGGGCATGTACCCCCCCATGCAGCTCGACGAGGGCGTGGACTACTACCTCAAGCCCATGAACTGCCCGATGCACAACCTGATCTTCGACGCGCGCGGCCGCTCGTACCGTGAACTGCCGCTGCGCCTCTTCGAGTTCGGCACCGTGTACCGGTACGAGAAGTCCGGCGTCGTGCACGGTCTGACCCGGGCCCGCGGCTTCACCCAGGACGACGCGCACATCTACTGCACCAAGGAGCAGATGGCGGAGGAGCTCGACAAGACCCTCACCTTCGTCCTCAACCTGCTCCGCGACTACGGTCTGACCGACTTCTACCTGGAGCTGTCCACCAAGGACCCGGAGAAGTTCGTCGGCTCCGACGAGGTGTGGGAGGAGGCCACCGCGGTCCTCCAGCAGGTCGCCGAGAAGCAGGGCCTCCCGCTGACCCCCGACCCGGGCGGCGCCGCGTTCTACGGCCCGAAGATCTCCGTGCAGGCGCGCGACGCCATCGGCCGCACCTGGCAGATGTCGACCGTGCAGCTCGACTTCAACCTGCCGGAGCGCTTCGACCTGGAGTACACCTCCCCGGACGGCACCAAGCAGCGCCCGGTCATGATCCACCGCGCGCTGTTCGGCTCCATCGAGCGCTTCTTCGCGGTGCTCCTCGAGCACTACGCGGGCGCGATGCCGCCGTGGCTGGCGCCCGTCCAGGCGACCGGCATCCCGATCGGTGACGCGCACGTCGACTACCTGCACGAGTTCGCCGCCAAGGCGAAGAAGCAGGGGCTGCGGGTGGAGGTCGACTCCTCGTCGGACCGGATGCAGAAGAAGATCCGGAACGCGCAGAAGCAGAAGGTCCCGTTCATGGTCATCGCGGGTGACGAGGACATGGCCGCCGGTGCCGTCTCCTTCCGCTACCGCGACGGTTCGCAGGAGAACGGCATCCCCGTCGACGAGGCCATCGCCAAGCTCGCCAAGGTCGTCGAGGACCGCGTCCAGGTGTGATGACCTGAGCGGTTCAGGAGGCCCCCGGGGAATCCCCCGGGGGCCTCTTCTCGTCCTCCTGGGTGAACGCCTGGACCAGCCAGGAGGAGAACGAACCCGTCACCGCGCCCAGGAGCGCCAGACCGCAGGCCATCACGCCCACCGCCGTCACCCTGCCGACCGGTGTCACCGGCGCCACGTCCCCGTACCCGACGGTCGCGAGCGTGGCGCAGGTCCACCACACCGCGTCGCCGAAGGTACGGATCGTGGCGCCGGGCGCGTCCACCTCGTGGTGGTAGACCGTGAGCGCGCCCGCGAAGCCGAGCAGGGCCGCGCTCAGACCGGCGTAGGCCATCACGCGCGCGTAGAGGCCGAGCCGCGGAGTGCCGTGGCGCCGCCGGACCCGGTCGTAGAAGCTCACCAAGCGCACCGGCCGCAGCAGCGGCAGCAGCAGGACCACCGTGTCGAGCATATGGGCGCGGACGAAGCGGAGCGGCCCCGTGCCGCTGAGGCGGAGCCGTACCACGTAGTCCACGAGGAAGACGGCCCAGGCGGCGACCGTGACGGCGAGGCAGGCGTCGAGCCAGGCCTGGGGGAGGCGGTGGCGGGCGAGGACACGGACCGCGTAGCCGGTCAGGAAGGCGAGGGAGGCCACGGCGAGCGGGATCTCCATGCGGCGGTCCCAGCGTTCCTGGCGTGGCGGTTTCGGGGGCCTGTCGCTCATCGGAACAGCATGGCCGCCCCACGGATCCTCCGCCCCGGCGACACGTTCCGAACGGGCGACGCAATATGCTGCACAGCATGACGACTGAGCCGGAACAGCAGATCGGAGTGGGGACGCGGGACGCGTTCCAGCGCCTGTGGACGCCGCACCGGATGGCGTACATCCAGGGCGAGAACAAGCCGACCGGGCCGGGGGCCGAGGACGGCTGCCCGTTCTGCTCGATCCCGGCGAAGTCGGACGAGGACGGCCTGGTCATCGCGCGCGGCTCGAGCGTGTACGCGGTCCTCAACCTGTATCCGTACAACGGCGGGCACCTCATGGTCGTCCCCTACCGCCATGTCGCCGACTACACGGATCTGGACGTCGCGGAGACGGCCGAGCTCGCCGACCTCACCAAGCGCGCGATGGTCGCGCTGCGGGCGGCGTCCGGGGCGCACGGCTTCAACATCGGCATGAACCAGGGCGCCGTCGCGGGCGCGGGCATCGCCGCCCATCTGCACCAGCACGTGGTTCCGCGCTGGGGCGGCGACACGAACTTCATGCCGGTCGTCGGTCACACCAAGGTGCTGCCGCAGCTGCTCGCCGACACCCGGAAGATGCTGGCCGACGCCTGGCCGGCCACCATCTGATCCGTACGGCGCCCGCCGTCCGGTCCGTACGGGCGGCCCCCCCTACGCGTCGATCCGTACGGGCGGTCCTCACGCGTCGTAGACGTCGGCCTTCTTCGGGCCGGGCTCCTGGACGCCACCGCCGAGGATGAGCGAGCGGTTGGTGAAGCGCTCCGTGTCCACGCCGTGTTCGTCGAGCATCCTGATGGTGGCGGCGTGGACCGCCCGCAGCACCGGCGTCGCCATGCGGATGGCGTCGTCGGCCATGAAGCGGTTCTTCCAGGGCGGCCCGGCCCAGATGTGCCGCAGCCCGAAGGGCTCGGGTAGCACGAGCTTGCCGCCGAGGAAGTCCAGGACCGGCGGGTACCAGGTGAGCGGGGCGCGGACCGCGAGCCGGACGACCTCGTCGGTCGTCATCAGCGGCTGCTGGATCTCCTTGGTCTCCCAGAAGCGGACGGTCTTGGAGACCTCCTTGGTCTTCGCCTTCGGCTTCGTGGTGAACAGGCCGTGGACGGGACCGAGGGCGTGCCCGGTGACCTCGATCCGCAGGGTGTGGAGCAGCGACGTCACCGTGACCATCATGGTGAGCACCAGGTTCCCGTCCCAGAGCGTGAACTGCACGCCGAGGTAGTGGCGGTTGCCGGCGCCGAACTGCTGGTCGTTGCAGACGCGCTGTATCTCGTGCGGCTTGACCTGGTAGTGGACGATGCTGTCGCCCTCGGGGCGGGTGACCTCGTCGGCGCCCTCGCCCACCGGGGAGACGATCCAGTGCTTGACGGTCGGCTTGGGGAAGCCGGTCTTGAGGGAGCCGCGCTCCAGCAGCGTGAGCTGGTCGTGGATCTTGCGGACGACGTCCCAGGCGCGGAAGTCGTGGATCTCGCGGCCGGGCTGCGGGACCAGCTCCTCGGCGAGCGTCCAGCTGCCCCAGCGCGTGCCGAGGCCGAGGACGCCCTTCGCGCCCGCGTAGAACACGATGTTGGACTGCTGCTCCGCGGAGAGCTTCTCCAGGTTCTGCCGCAGCTCCTCGGCGGCCTTCTCGCCCGGGTCGCGGGGAGCCGCCTCGGGGATCTTGGCGCCGATGCCGCCACCGCTGAGCAGGGCCGTCCAGCGCTCGCGCAGATCGACGGCGGTCCTCTCGCAGATCCGGCGGGCGAGGAACCAGCCCACGACCGGAGCCACCAGCATCGCGCGCAGATAGGTCGGCAG
This sequence comes from Streptomyces sp. NPDC002773, assembly GCF_040295605.1. Taxonomy (NCBI): domain Bacteria; kingdom Bacillati; phylum Actinomycetota; class Actinomycetes; order Kitasatosporales; family Streptomycetaceae; genus Streptomyces; species Streptomyces sp. NPDC002773. The sequence goes on along the minus strand of NZ_JBEOVO010000013.1, from coordinate 137,349 downwards.
GATCCCGTCGAAGGGCAGCTTGAGCAGGACGAGCAGAGCGAGGAACCCGGCCGCGACGAGGAAGGCCGTGCCGATGGCGCTGGTGCCCTTCTTGTCCGAACCCGCAACCATCCGGCGGAGCTGGATGACGCCGAGCCAGAGCAGCAGACCGGGCAGGAAGAGCACCCCGCAGACGAGGGTGACCAGACTCAGCTTGATGTCGCGCTGCCTGCGGAGGCGTGAGGCGGCGAGGCAGTGCTCGACGACCGGCTGCGGTTCCGCGCCGAACGACTGGATGAGGGCCTTGCGGGCACCGCCGAGCATCCGCACCTGGACGGCACGCGAGAACGCCTCGCCGAGGTCGGGGCGGAAGAGCTTGTGCCACTTCCCTTCCTTGACCGTCGACTTGTAGAGGTCGCTGTCGGCTTCCTTGATCGTGTCCAGCGGACTGTCCCGGTACGCGGCGGACGCCAGGGCGTTCGTCGCCCCCGTACCGCCGCCGGAGCCCTGGAGGGGGATCTGTGCCCCGGGTCCGAAACCGTCCATCGCCACTGCCGCCCCCATCGCGCGCGAGTCCCTGTGCGGGCTGTTCCCAACTGCCGCGCCCCGCACACCTTCTGAGCTGGGCACCCCAGCGTAACCGGGTACCGCCTGATGCGTCACCGGAGTAGGACGGCTCGGCCGAATGCCGCCCGCTCCACCGGTCAGACGCGGGCGGCACCGGCTGTCACACCGTCAGTCAGGCGCCCTTCCCGGCCCGTTCGCGTACCTTCTCGGCGAGGTGCGGCGGCATCGGCTCGTGCCGGACGTACGCACGGTCGAACCGGCCGGTGCCGTGCGACACGGACCGCAGGTCGATCGCGTACCGCCCGATCTCGATCTCCGGCACCTCGGCCCGGACCACCGTCCGCCCGGGCCCCGCCTGGTCGGTGCCGACGACCCGGCCGCGCCGCCCCGACAGGTCGCTCATCACGGGGCCGACGTACTCGTCCGGCACGAGGACCTGGACCTCGGCGACCGGTTCCAGGAGCTGGACGGCGACCTCGGCGGCCGCCTCGCGCAGCGCGAGCGCCCCGGCCGTCTGGAAGGCGGCGTCGGAGGAGTCCACCGAGTGCGCCTTGCCGTCCCGCAGGGTGACCCGGATGTCGACGAGCGGATGGCCGGCGGCGACGCCCCGCGCGGCCTGGGCTCGTACCCCCTTCTCGACGGAGGGGATGAACTGGCGCGGCACCGCCCCGCCGACCACCTTGTCGACGAACTCGATGCCGCTGCCCGGCGGGAGCGGCTCCACCTCGATCTCGCAGATCGCGTACTGGCCGTGGCCGCCGGACTGCTTGACGTGCCGGCCCCGGCCCGCGGCGGCGCCGCCGAAGGTCTCGCGCAGCGCCACCTTGTACGGCACGGCGTCGACCCGCACCCCGAACCGGCCCCTGAGGCGTTCGAGGGCGACGTCCTGGTGGGCCTCGCCCAGGCACCACAGCACCACCTGCCGGGTGTCCTGGTTCTGTTCGAGGCGCAGGGTCGGGTCCTCGGCGACAAGACGGGCGAGGCCCTGCGAAAGACGGTCCTCGTCGGCCTTGCTGTGGGCCTCGACGGCGAGCGGGAGCAGGGGCTCCGGCATGCTCCAGGGCTCCATCAGGAGCGGATCGCCCTTCGCGGAGATCGTGTCGCCGGTCTCGGCCCGGCCGAGCCGGGCCACACAGGCCAGGTCCCCGGCGACGCACTGCGCCATGGGCCGCTGCTGCTTGCCGAAGGGCGAGGTGAGCCCGCCGATCCGCTCCTCCGCCTCGTGCGGCTCCCGTCCCTCGTGGCCCCGGTCGGCCAGACCGTGACCGGAGATGTGGACGGTCTCGTCGGGGCGCAGGGTGCCGGAGAAGACCCGGACGAGGGAGACCCGGCCGACGTACGGGTCGGCGGCGGTCTTGACGACCTCGGCGACCAGGGGGCCCTCGGGGTCGCAGGCGATCGGGGGCCGGGGGCGGCCGTCGGGGGTGGTGACGGCGGGCGGCTCGTGTTCGAGGGGGGAGGGGAAGCCGCCGGTGATCAGCTCCAGGAGTTCGAGGGTGCCCAGGCCCTGCGTACCGCCGTCGGCGGCGGGGGCGGCCGCGAGCACCGGGTGGAAGGCGCCCCGGGCGACGGCCTTCTCCAGGTCGTCGACGAGGGTCTCCACGTCGATCTGCTCCCCGCCTAGGTAGCGGTCCATGAGGGTCTCGTCCTCGCTCTCGGCGATGATCCCCTCGATCAGCCGGGCGCGGGCCTCCGCGATGACCTCCCGCCTGCTCTCGTCGGGCGGGCCCTCCCGCCGTACCCCCGTGGAGTAGTCGTGGATCCGCTCCGAGAGCAGACCGACCAGGCCGGTCGCGGGCGCGTGCCCGTCGGGTCCCTCGTCGCCGAGCACCGGGAGGTAGAGGGGGAGGACGGCGTCCGGGTCGTCCCGGCCGAAGAGGGAGCCGCAGACGGCGGTGAGCTCGTCGAAGCCGGTGCGGGCGGTGTCGAGATGGGTGACGACGATGGCGCGGGGCATGCCGACGGCGGCGCACTCCTCCCAGATCATCCGGGTGGAGGCGGCGACGGCGTCGGCCTCCTGGGCGGCCGAGACGACGAAGAGGGCCGCGTCCGCGGCGCGCAGACCGGCCCTCAGCTCCCCGACGAAGTCGGCGTACCCGGGGGTGTCGAGGAGGTTGATCTTGTACCCGTCCCAGCCGATCGGGACGAGGGAGAGCTGTACGGAGCGGTGCTGGCGGTGCTCGATCTCGTCGTAGTCGGAGACGGTGGCGCCGTCCTCGACCCGGCCGGCCCGGTTGAGCGCCCCGGCGGTCTGCGCGAGCGCCTCCACCAGGGTCGTCTTGCCGGATCCGCTGTGGCCGACCAGCACCACGTTCCGCACGGCCGTGGGCCGGTCGGCCGTCAGAGCCCTGCCGGCGGCCCCGGCGGCGGTGTTCGCCTTGTCACCCATGATGTGTTCCTCCCGACTGCACGCACGGTGCGGCGGTACGACGGGTGCCGCGGGGGAGTGGTGTGACGCGGTACGGCTCCAGCGGTGCCCGCGGTGGTCCTTCGAGCTTTGCACCGACGCCAGGACGCGTCCATACGTCGCGCGGGCGTCCCCCGGGAGAGCCCCCCGGGGGACGCCGACGCGGCGGGGGCGGGTGCCCGCCCGTACGCCGGGGCGCGCGTGGCTACGATGGGTGAGCCGGTGGTCGTAGGGGCCGCGCGGCCCACCGAACGTCGGGAAGGCCATGCTGAACAAGTACGCGCGTGCATTTTTTACGCGTGTCCTCACACCGTTCGCCGCGTTTCTGCTCCGCCGGGGCGTCAGCCCCGACGCGGTCACGCTCATCGGCACGGCGGGAGTGATGGCCGGTGCGCTGGTCTTCTTCCCCCGCGGAGAGTTCTTCTGGGGCACCATCGTCATCACCCTCTTCGTCTTCTCCGACCTCGTCGACGGCAACATGGCCCGGCAGGCGGGGATCTCCAGCCGCTGGGGAGCCTTCCTCGACTCGACGCTCGACCGGGTCGCCGACGGCGCGATCTTCGGCGGCTTCGCGCTCTGGTACGCGGGCAGGGGCGACGACAACGTGCTGTGCGCCGTGGCGATCTTCTGCCTGGCGAGCGGCCAGGTCGTCTCGTACACCAAGGCGCGCGGTGAATCGATCGGCCTGCCCGTCGCCGTGAACGGCCTGGTCGAGCGCGCCGAACGCCTGGTGATCTCCCTGGTCGCCGCGGGCCTCGCCGGACTGAGCACGTTCGGCGTGCCCGGCGTCGAGGTCCTGCTCCCGATCGCCCTGTGGATCGTGGCCGTCGGCAGCGCCGTGACCCTGGGCCAGCGGGTCGTGACCGTACGACGGGAATCGGCCGAGGCGGACGCCGCCGCGGCCGGTGGGAGCGGGGCGGCGTCGTGAGCGCGCTGAAGGACCGACTGAGCGACGGGCTGTACGGCGCCGGCTGGGCGACCGTCAAGAAACTGCCCGAGCCGGTGGCCGCGGGCCTCGGCCGGCGGATCGCCGATTTCACGTGGAAGCGGCGCGGCCGGAGCGTCCTGCGGCTCGAGGCCAACCTCGCGCGCGTGGTGCCCGACGCCACGCCCGAGCGCCTCGCCGAGCTGTCGAAGGCCGGCATGCGTTCGTACATGCGGTACTGGATGGAGTCCTTCCGGCTGCCGACCTGGAGCAAGGAGCAGGTCGAGCGAGGGATAGACATCAAGGACGTCCACCACTTGGAGGACGGCCTCGCCGCCGGGCGGGGTGTCGTCGTCGCCCTGCCGCACCTGGCGAACTGGGACCTGGCCGGTGTGTGGGTGACCCGCACGCTCGGCGTGCCCTTCACGACGGTCGCGGAACGGCTCAAGCCGGAGACGCTCTACGACCGCTTCGTCGCCTACCGCGAGTCCCTCGGCATGGAGGTCCTCCCGCACGCCGGGGGCTCCGCCTTCGGCACCCTGGCGCGGCGCCTCCGGGCAGGCGGCCTGGTCTGCCTGGTCGCCGACCGCGACCTGTCCGCTTCCGGCACCGAGGTCACCTTCTTCGGCGACACGGCACGGATGCCGGCGGGGCCCGCGATGCTCGCCCAGCAGACGGGCGCGCTGCTGGTGCCGGTGACGCTCTGGTACGACGGGACGCCGGTCATGAAGGGGCGGATCCACCCGCCCGTCGACGTACCCGAGACGGGTACGCGGGCCGAGAAGACGGCCGTGATGACGCAGGCGATGGCCGACGCCTTCGCCTCCGGCATCGCGGAGCACCCGGAGGACTGGCACATGCTGCAACGACTGTGGCTCGCGGACCTGGAAGAACGTCCGGAGCGGGAGGGCGGGACGGCGTGAGGATCGGCATCGTCTGCCCGTACTCCTGGGACGTGCCGGGCGGCGTCCAGTTCCACATCCGCGACCTCGCCGAGCACCTGATCCGGCTCGGCCACGAGGTCTCCGTCCTCGCCCCCGCCGACGACGAGACCCCGTTGCCGCCGTACGTGGTCTCGGCCGGCCGGGCCGTCCCCGTGTCGTACAACGGCTCGGTGGCGCGGCTCAGCTTCGGCTTCCTCTCCGCCGCGCGGGTGCGCCGCTGGCTGCACGACGGCACGTTCGACGTCGTCCACATCCACGAGCCGACGTCGCCCTCCCTGGGGCTGCTCACCTGCTGGGCGGCGCAGGGACCGATCGTGGCGACCTTCCACACGTCGAACCCGCGCTCGCGGGCGATGATCGCGGCGTATCCGATCCTCCAGCCCGCCCTGGAGAAGATCAGCGCGCGCATCGCGGTGAGTGAGTACGCGCGGCGGACGCTCGTCGAGCACCTCGGCGGGGACGCCGTCGTCATCCCCAACGGGGTCGACGTCGACTTCTTCGCCCGCGCCGAACCGAAGAAGGAGTGGCAAGGCGAGACCCTCGGCTTCATCGGACGCATCGACGAGCCGCGGAAGGGCCTGCCGGTCCTCATGCGGGCCCTGCCCAGGATCCTCACCGAGCGGCCCGGCGCGCGGCTCCTCGTTGCCGGGCGCGGGGACGAGGAGGAGGCGGTGGCCTCGCTGCCGCGCGAGCTGCGGTCCCGGGTGGAGTTCCTCGGCATGGTCAGCGACGAGGACAAGGCACGGCTGCTGCGCAGTGTCGACGTGTACGTGGCGCCCAACACCGGCGGGGAGAGCTTCGGGATCATCCTCGTCGAGGCGCTGTCGGCGGGCGCGCCGGTCCTCGCCTCCGACCTCGACGCCTTCGCCCAGGTCCTCGACCAGGGCGCGGCGGGCGACCTCTTCGCCAACGAGGACGCGGACGCCCTCGCGGACGCGGCGATCCGTCTCCTTGGGGACGAGAAGCGCCGCGCGGGGCTGAGCGTCCGGGGCTCGGCCCATGTACGCCGCTTCGACTGGGCGACGGTGGGCGCGGACATCCTCTCGGTGTACGAGACGGTGACGGACGGGGCGGCGGCGGTAGACACAGACGAACGCGTAAGCCTCCGAACCCGGCTGGGCCTGTAGCCCCGGTACGGCCGCCCCCCCGGTGCGGGCCTAGTGGGGGCCTCCGCGGGGACCCCCACGCCCCAGCGGAACGGATCCCCGCAACCGGGACCGTCCCGGCGGAGTCGGTGGGTGGCTGTCCGGTCGAGCGGCATGCGCGCCGCGAGTGCGTGGCCCGACTCCGGAGCGGAGCCCGGGACAAGTCGCCGGGGGTTGCCGACAGGCTCGTCGGGCAGGCTCGGCGCATGATCTCCGTCGAGCGGTTCGACCTCGGTCACTTCACCCGCCCCGCCGAGGAATGCGCCAACCCCCACCCCCGCGTGGAGCCCGTCCTCGCCTACCTCGTCCGCCACCCCCGCGGCACCCTCCTCTTCGACACCGGCATGGGCACCGGCTCCCCGGAGACGGACGCCCACTACCGGCCCGTCCGCCGCCCCCTCCCCGTCGGCCCCCGCGATGTCGACGTCATCGTCAACTGCCATCTGCACTTCGACCACATCGGCGGCAACCAACGCTTCCCTGACAGCCCCGTCCTCGTCCAGCGCACCGAGCTCGCCACCGCCCGCGCCGGCGGGTACACCATCGATTCGCTCCTCCCCGGCGTCCGCTACGAGGAGCTCGACGGCGAGCACGAGATCGCCCCCGGTATACGGATCGTGCCGACCCCCGGCCACACCGACGGACACCAGTCGCTCCTGCTCGACCACGGCGACCGCGTCACCGTCCTCGCCGGCCAGGCCTACGACTTCGCCCACGAGTTCGGCACTCCGTACCGCCCCTGGCTCGACCGGCTCGCCGAGCTCGCCGCCGGACGTCCCGCGCGGGTCCTGTTCGCCCATGACCGCGACCTTTGGGAAGGGGTGCTGCCACCGCCCCGGTAGCCTGTGCGCCCGTGACCGAAACCCTGATCTGGACCGTCGTCGCGCTGATTCTCATCGGCGTCTATCTCAGCTGGACCGCCGGACGCCTCGACCGGCTGCACTCCCGTATCGACGCGGCCCGCGCGGCCCTGGACGCGCAGCTGCTGCGCCGGGCCTCGGTCACCCAGGAGCTGGCCACCTCCGGCGTACTCGATCCGGCCGCCTCGATCGTGCTGTACGAGGCCGCGCACGCCGCCCGGCAGGCCGAGGAGGACCATCGGGAGGTCGCCGAGAGCGAGCTCAGCCAGGCTCTGCGGGCCGTGTTCGGCGAGCCCGAGCAGGTGGAGGTCGTCCGGCAGGCTTCCGGCGGCGAGGAGGCCGCGGGTGAACTCGCCCAGGCCGTCCGCCGGGTGCCGATGGCCCGCCGTTTCCACAACGACGCCGTACGCGCCGCCCGCGCCCTGCGCCGCCACCGCAAGGTCCGCTGGTTCCGGCTCGCGGGCCACGCGCCCTTCCCGCTGGCCTTCGAAATGGACGACGAGCCCCCGGTGGCCCTTGCCGATCGCCCGGCCTGACACCCCGTAACCTGCGAAAACGATCCACCGGGTCCACATTGGCCCTTGCTGTGGACCCCAGGTGGACTGTTTCCTCGTCCTAGTCGTCAACCCCTGTTGTCACGAGTGAGGTACCCCGTGTCCACCACGCCTTCCGTTTCCCCCCAGTCCGCTGAGCCCTCGGCGATCGGCACCTCCCGTGTGAAGCGCGGCATGGCCGAGCAGCTCAAGGGCGGCGTGATCATGGACGTGGTCAACGCCGAGCAGGCGAAGATCGCCGAGGACGCCGGCGCCGTGGCCGTCATGGCCCTGGAGCGGGTCCCCGCGGACATCCGCAAGGACGGCGGCGTGGCCCGCATGTCCGACCCGAACATGATCGAAGAGATCATCGGCGCGGTGTCCATCCCGGTCATGGCCAAGTCCCGCATCGGCCACTTCGTCGAGGCCCAGGTCCTGCAGTCCCTCGGCGTCGACTACATCGACGAGTCCGAGGTCCTCACCCCGGCCGACGAGGTCAACCACTCCGACAAGTGGGCCTTCACGACCCCCTTCGTCTGTGGCGCCACCAACCTGGGCGAGGCCCTGCGCCGTATCGCCGAGGGCGCGGCCATGATCCGCTCCAAGGGCGAGGCCGGCACCGGCAACGTCGTCGAGGCCGTCCGCCACCTGCGCCAGATCAAGAACGAGATCGCCAGGCTGCGCGGCTTCGACAACAACGAGCTGTTCGCCGCCGCCAAGGACCTGCGCGCCCCGTACGAGCTCGTCAAGGAGGTCGCCGAGCTCGGCAAGCTCCCGGTCGTGCTGTTCTCCGCCGGTGGTGTCGCCACCCCGGCCGACGCCGCGCTCATGCGTCAGCTCGGCGCCGAGGGCGTCTTCGTCGGCTCCGGCATCTTCAAGTCCGGCGACCCGGCCAAGCGCGCCGCCGCCATCGTGAAGGCCACCACCTTCTACGACGACCCGAAGATCATCGCGGACGCCTCCCGCAACCTGGGCGAGGCCATGGTCGGCATCAACTGCGACACCCTCCCCGAGTCCGAGCGCTACGCCAACCGCGGCTGGTAACCACTCATGAGCACACCCGTGATCGGTGTCCTGGCTCTCCAGGGCGACGTACGGGAGCACCTGATCGCCCTGGCCGCGGCGGACGCCGTGGCCAGGCCGGTGAGGCGCCCCGAGGAACTGGCCGAGGTCGACGGCCTCGTCATCCCCGGTGGTGAGTCCACCACCATCTCCAAGCTGGCCGAGCTCTTCGGTCTGATGGAGCCGCTGCGCGAGCGCATCGCCGCCGGCCTGCCGGTGTACGGCACCTGCGCCGGTCTGATCATGCTCGCCGACAAGATCCTCGACCCGCGCTCGGGCCAGGAGACCTTCGGCGGCATCGACATGATCGTCCGCCGCAACGCCTTCGGGCGGCAGAACGAGTCCTTCGAGGCCGGCGTCACCGTCACGGGCATCGAGGACGGACCCGTCGAGGGCGTCTTCATCCGGGCCCCCTGGGTGGAGTCCGTCGGCGCCGAGGTCGAGATCCTCGCCGAGCACGAGGGCCATGTCGTCGCCGTACGGCAGGGCCGCGCGCTCGCGACCTCGTTCCACCCCGAACTCACCGGGGACCACCGCATCCACGCCCTGTTCGTCGACATGGTGCGCGCGGCACGCTGATCCGATCCCGGTAGGATCTCTGGGGTTCGTGCAGTACTGGGTTACGCGAAGGAGACAGGCAGATGTCCGGCCACTCTAAATGGGCTACGACGAAGCACAAGAAGGCCGTGATCGATGCCAAGCGCGGCAAGCTCTTCGCGAAGCTGATCAAGAACATCGAGGTCGCGGCCCGCACGGGCGGCTCCGACCCGGACGGTAACCCGACGCTCTTCGACGCCATCCAGAAGGCGAAGAAGAGCTCGGTCCCGAACAAGAACATCGACTCCGCGGTCAAGCGCGGCGGCGGCCTCGAGGCCGGCGGCGTCGACTACGCCACGATCATGTACGAGGGCTACGGCCCGAACGGTGTCGCGGTGCTCATCGAGTGCCTCACCGACAACCGCAACCGCGCCGCCTCCGACGTGCGCGTGGCCATGACCCGCAACGGCGGCTCGATGGCCGACCCGGGCTCGGTCTCGTACCTGTTCAACCGCAAGGGCGTCATCGTGCTCCCCAAGGGCGAGCTGTCCGAGGACGACGTCCTGGAGTCGGTGCTCGAGGCCGGAGCCGAGGAGGTCAACGACCTCGGTGAGTCCTTCGAGATCATCAGTGAGGCCACCGACCTGGTCGCGGTCCGCACCGCGCTCCAGGGGGCGGGCATCGACTACGACTCCGCCGAGTCCAGCTTCGTCCCGACCATGCAGGTCGAGCTCGACGAAGAGGGCGCGCGCAAGATGTTCAAGCTGATCGACGCGCTGGAGGACAGCGACGACGTGCAGAACGTCTTCGCCAACTTCGACGTCAGCGACGAGGTCATGGAGAAGGTCGACGCCTGATCACGGCCGTTCCGCAGCGGGCCGACGGGGACACACCCCCGTCGGCCCGCTGTCGTTCGTGCGGTGTTGTCAGTGGCAGCGGATAGCCTGCACAAACAGTTGAGCGACAGCGGTCCAGGGAGGGGCACAGTGCGCGTTCTCGGGGTGGACCCCGGCCTGACCCGGTGCGGGGTCGGCGTCGTCGAAGGCGTCGCGGGACGGCCCCTGACCATGCTCGGCGTCGGCGTGGTGCGGACCGCGGCGGACGACGACATCGGTGTGCGCCTTGTCGGCATCGAGCGCGGCATAGAGGAGTGGCTCGACCGCTTCTCGCCCGAACTCGTCGCCGTGGAGCGGGTGTTCAGCCAGCACAACGTGCGTACGGTGATGGGCACGGCCCAGGCCAGCGCCGTCGCCATGCTCTGCGCCTCACGCCGTGGCATCCCCGTCGCCCTGCACACCCCCAGCGAGGTCAAGGCCGCCGTCACCGGCAGCGGACGCGCCGACAAGGCCCAGGTCGGCGCCATGGTGACCCGGCTGCTCCGGCTCGCCGCCCCGCCCAAGCCGGCCGACGCCGCCGACGCCCTCGCCCTCGCCATCTGCCACATCTGGCGGGCCCCCGCCCAGAACCGCCTCCAGCAGGCCGTCGCACAGAACCGTCTCCAGCAGGCGGTCGCCCAGCAGGCGTCCGCAGTGAAAGGCCGAACCCGATGATCGCCTTCGTCAGCGGCCCGGTCGCCGCCCTCGCCCCCACCACGGCCGTCATCGAGGTCGGCGGCGTGGGCATGGCCGTCCAGTGCACCCCGGGCACCCTGGCCGGGCTGCGGATCGGGCAGGACGCCCGGCTCGCCACCTCCCTCGTCGTCCGCGAGGACTCCCTCACCCTGTACGGCTTCGCCGACGACGACGAGCGGCAGGTCTTCGAGCTCCTCCAGACCGCCAGCGGCGTCGGCCCCCGTCTCGCGCAGGCCATGCTCGGGGTCCACAGCCCCGACGCGTTGCGTCTCGCCGTGTCCACCGGGGACGAGAAGGCCCTCATGGCCGTCCCCGGCATCGGCAAGAAGGGCGCGCAGAAACTCCTCCTCGAACTGAAGGACAAGCTCGGCTCCCCCCTCGGCAGCAGCGGCCTGGTCGGCGCCCAGCGCGCCGCCGCCTCCGGCCCCGCCCCCTGGACCGAGCAGCTGACCGCCGCCCTGATCGGCCTCGGCTACGCGAGCCGCGAGGCGGAGGAGGCCGTCGGCGCGGTCGCCCCGCAGGCCGAGGCCGCCATCGCCGAGACCGGCACCGCCCCCGTACCGCAGCTGCTCCGCGCCGCCCTGCAGACCCTCAACCGCGCCCGCTGACCCGCGGGCCACCCCGTACGAACGAGAAGGCATCCACCGTGAACTGGGACGACGACACCGCCGCCGAGGCCCACGACGCCGAGGCGCGTATCGTCGGCGCCTCCGCCGAGGGCGACGACCAGGCCGTCGAGGCGGCCCTGCGCCCCAAGGACCTCAGCGAGTTCGTCGGCCAGGAGAAGGTCCGCCAGCAGCTCGACCTGGTCCTCAAGGCCGCCCGGCAGCGCGGCGCCACCGCCGACCACGTGCTGCTCTCCGGCGCCCCCGGCCTCGGCAAGACCACCCTGTCGATGATCATCGCCGCCGAGATGAACGCGCCGATCCGCATCACCTCGGGCCCCGCCATCCAGCACGCCGGAGACCTCGCCGCGATCCTCTCCTCCCTCCAGGAAGGAGAGATCCTCTTCCTCGACGAGATCCACCGCATGTCCCGGCCCGCCGAGGAGATGCTCTACATGGCGATGGAGGACTTCCGCGTCGACGTCATCGTCGGCAAGGGCCCCGGCGCCACCGCCATCCCCCTCGAACTCCCGCCCTTCACCCTGGTCGGCGCCACCACCCGGGCCGGACTCCTGCCGCCCCCGCTGCGCGACCGCTTCGGCTTCACCGGCCACATGGAGTTCTACGACCCGGCCGAGCTCCAGCGGGTGATCCACCGCTCCGCCGGGCTCCTCGACGTCGAGATCGACGCCGCCGGCGCCGCCGAGATCGCCGGCCGCTCCCGCGGCACCCCCCGCATCGCCAACCGCCTGCTGCGCCGCGTCCGGGACTACGCGCAGGTCAGGGCCGACGGCGTCATCACCCGCGAGATCGCGGAGGCGGCCCTCAAGGTGTACGAGGTCGACGGCCGCGGCCTCGACCGGCTCGACCGCGGCGTCCTCGAAGCCCTCCTGAAGCTCTTCGGCGGCGGACCGGTCGGGCTCTCCACCCTCGCGGTCGCGGTGGGGGAGGAGCGCGAGACCGTCGAGGAGGTCGCCGAACCCTTCCTCGTACGCGAAGGCCTGCTCGCGCGCACACCCCGTGGCCGGGTCGCCACTCCCGCGGCCTGGGCGCACCTCGGGCTCGTTCCACCGCAGGCAGCGGGCCCGGCGGCGCCAGGAAGCGGACAACAGGGGCTCTTCGGGGCGTGACGGTGCTGACACTCGCCCGGACCGGAACCGGGGTGCGATGCTGGACGTTGTTCCATCGATGTGGACTCGCCTAGACTCCGCCGATGCCGACCTTTCTGGTCGGCGCGCCCACCCCCGAAGATCAGGCCGCGGGTTCTCCGCGACCGTGCGAAGGAAACCCGTCCCGTGAGCATCCTGACTCTCCTCCCCTTCATCGTCCTCATCGGGGCCATGTTCCTCATGACCCGCTCTGCCAAGAAGAAGCAGCAGGCGGCGGCTCAGATGCGTGACGAGATGCAGCCCGGCACCGGCGTTCGCACGATCGGGGGGATGTACGCCACCGTCAAGGAGATCGGCGACGAGACCGTCCTCCTCGAGGTCGCGCCCGGCGTGCACGCCGTCTACGCGAAGAACGCCATCGGCGCGGTCCTCCCGGACTCCGAGTACAACCGCATCGTCCACGGCGACGACGACGAGTCGGACTCCGACACCGTCGTCCCGGACGACGCCTCTTCGCTCACCGGGGCCACCGAGGCCACCGAGGGCACGGAGACCGCCGAGGACGCGGAGCCCAAGGCCGACCTGACGAAGAAGTCGGACACGGCCGAGGCCGCCACCGAAGGCCAGAAGGACGGCAAGGCCGACGGCGAGACCGACGCGAAGTAGTCGCGGCCGGGGACACCGCGCGCGCCCACCGGCGCGCGCCGTCCCCGGAACGGTTCCACGTCTGCGGGGGAAGGTCCCCACACACACTTCGTGGCCGTCTCACGCATACCCGGCGGAAGACGGTTGGACAGGGAGATACGACAGGTGGCAGCACCGAAGAAGGGCCGAAGGCCGGCGGGGGGACAGAGCCGGCCGGGCCGCGCCCTGGCACTCATCCTGATCGCCATGGTCGCGCTCACCGGCGGCATGTTCTGGTCGGGGGACACCACCCCGCGTCTGGGCATCGACCTCGCCGGCGGTACGTCGATCACGCTCAAGGCCAAGGCTGATCCGGGCCAGGAGTCGGCGGTCAACGAGACCAACATGAACACCGCCGTCGGCATCATCGAGCGCCGTGTCAACGGTCTCGGTGTCTCCGAGGCCGAGGTCCAGACGCAGGGCCGCGAGAACATCATCGTCAACATCCCTCGCGGGACGGACGAGAAGCAGGCCCGTAAGCAGGTCGGTACCACCGCCCAGCTCTACTTCCGGCCCGTGCTCGCCGTCGCGGCCGCCGCGCCGCAGCCGGTGCCCAGCGCCGGCACCACCGGCTCCCCGTCGGCCCCGCCGAAGCCGTCCGCCTCCGGCGCGACGGTGGGCGAGAAGTCGGCGACCCCGACGGCCACCGCGTCCACGCAGGGCCGTGCGCTCACCGAGGCCCTCAAGGCCCCGAGCCCCACGCCCACGGGCAGCGCGTCGTCGCCCTCTTCTCCCTCCGCGACCCCCAAGGCCCCGGAGACCCCGCCGGCGACCCAGACGCCCGACGCCTCCAGCGCGGCGCTCGAGAAGAAGTTCAGCACCCTGAACTGCCTCGACCCGAAGCAGCGGACGACCGTCGGCCAGGGCGTCCTGCCCACCGAGCCGACCGTGGCCTGCGGCAAGAACGCGATCGACCAGTGGGAGAAGTACCTCCTCGGCCCGGCCGAGGTCGACGGCAAGGACGTCGACGACGCCCAGGCCGCGATCGACCAGCGGACCGGCCAGTGGATCGTGGACATGGAGTTCACGTCCGCCGGCTCGAAGAAGTTCCAGTCGATCACCAGCAAGCTCTCGCAGCAGACCGAGCCGCAGAACCAGTTCGCGATCGTCCTGGACGGCGAGGTCGTCTCCGCGCCCCGCGTCCAGACCACGCTGAGCGCCAGCGCCCAGATCTCCGGCAGCTTCAACCAGCAGTCGGCCCAGGAACTCGGCAACATCCTGTCCTACGGTGCCCTGCCGCTCACCTTCGAGACGCAGAGCGTCGACACCGTCACCGCCGCCCTCGGTGGTGACCAGCTGGAGGCCGGTCTGATCGCCGGCGCCATCGGTCTCGGACTGGTCATCATCTACCTGGTCGCGTACTACCGCGGCCTGTCGCTGGTCGCCATCCTCAGCCTCGGCGTCTCCGCGCTCCTCACCTACGTGATCATGGCCCTGCTCGGCCCGGCCATCGGCTTCGCGCTGAACCTGCCGGCCGTCTGCGGAGCCATCGTCGCCATCGGCATCACCGCGGACTCGTTCATCGTCTACTTCGAGCGCATCCGCGACGAGCTCCGCGAGGGCCGCACGCTCCGCCCGGCCGTCGAGCGCGCCTGGCCGCGCGCCCGCCGCACCATCATGGTCTCCGACTTCGTGTCGTTCCTGGCCGCGGCCGTGCTGTTCATCGTCACCGTCGGCAAGGTCCAGGGCTTCGCGTTCACGCTCGGCCTGACCACCCTGCTCGACGTCGTCGTGGTGTTCCTCTTCACCAAGCCGCTCATGACGCTCCTCGCGCGGACCAAGTTCTTCGGCGAAGGCCACGCCTGGTCCGGCCTCGACCCGAAGCGACTCGGCGCCAAGCCGCCGCTGCGCAGCTCCCGCCGTGCCACCGCCTCTGCCGCTGGCCCTGTCGACCCGAAGGAGGCGTGAGATGTCGAAGCTCGGCGATCTCGGAGCCCGGCTCCACCGCGGTGAGGTCGGCTACGACTTCATCGGCAACCGCAAGATCTGGTACGGCCTGTCCATCCTGATCACCATCACCGCCATCGTCGCCCTCGCCGTCCGCGGCCTCAACATGGGCATCGAGTTCCAGGGCGGCGCGGTCTTCACCACCCCGAAGTCGGACGTCTCCGTCAGCCAGGCGCAGGAGTACGCGGAAGAGGCCTCCGGCCACGACGCGATCGTCCAGCAGCTCGGCAACGGCTCCCTGCGCATCCAGGTTGGCGGCCTCGACACCGCGCAGTCCGACCAGGTCCGCTCGGAGCTCGCCAAGGACCTGAAGGTCCCCGAGGACAAGATCGCGGCGGAGCTCGTCGGCCCCAGCTGGGGTGAGCAGATCGCCAACAAGGCCTGGACCGGTCTGGGGATCTTCATGATCCTCGTGGTGATCTACCTGGCCATCGCCTTCGAGTGGAGAATGGCGGTCGCGGCACTCATCGCCCTCATCCACGACCTCACGATCACGGTGGGCATCTACTCGCTGGTCGGCTTCGAGGTCACGGTCGGTACGGTGATCGGTCTGCTGACCATTCTCGGTTATTCGCTGTACGACACGGTCGTCGTCTTCGACTCCCTCAAGGAACAGACGAAGGACATCACGAAGCAGACCCGCTTCACGTACAGCGAGCTGGCGAACCGTTCGATCAACGGCACCCTGGTCCGTTCGATCAACACCACCGTCGTCGCGCTGCTGCCGGTCGCCGGCCTGCTCTTCATCGGTGGTGGCGTCCTCGGCGCCGGCATGCTCAACGACATCTCGCTGTCGCTGTTCGTCGGTCTCGCCGCCGGTGCGTACTCCTCGATCTTCATCGCCACCCCGCTCGTCGCCGACCTCAAGGAACGCGAGCCGGCGATCAAGGCCCTCAGGAAGCGCATCGCCGTCAAGCGGGCCGGTGCCGCCGCCAAGGACGAGACCGCGGACGGGCCGTACGCCGACGAGGCGGAGGCCGCCGTCGTGGGCCCGCGTGCGAGCCGCCGCGGCCGCGCGCAGGAGCGCCGAGGATGACCGCCCAGGCCCAGGACGTCGCCGCACTCCTGCTCAGCCGCATCCGTGACGTCCCCGACTATCCGAAGCCGGGCGTGCTGTTCAAGGACATCACGCCGCTGCTCGCGGACCCCGAGGCGTTCACGGCGCTCACCGACGCCCTCGCCGCGCTGTGCACCGCGCACGGCGCGACGAAGATCGTCGGACTCGAGGCGCGCGGCTTCATCCTGGCCGCCCCGGTGGCCGTCCGCGCCGGACTCGGCTTCATCCCGGTCCGCAAGGCCGGCAAGCTCCCCGGGGCCACGCTCCGCCAGGCGTACGAGCTGGAGTACGGCACCGCCGAGATCGAGGTGCACGCCGAGGACCTGGCAGCGGGCGACCGCGTCATGGTCATCGACGACGTCCTCGCCACCGGCGGTACGGCCGAGGCCTCGATCGAGCTCATCCGCCGCGCGGGCGCCGAGGTGGCGGGCGTCGCGGTCCTGATGGAGCTCGGCTTCCTCCCGGGCCGCGCCCGGCTGGAGCCCGCCCTGGACGGGGCGCCGCTCACCGCACTCGTCCGAGTGTGATCGTTCAAGTCCGACGATCTCCCGCCCGATAAGGGTCGAGGGATACGGCAGCGGGCGCCCGGGATCTCCCGGGCGCCCGTCGTCGTTCCCGACCGTTACGCGCCGCCAGGAGGAAGTCGTATGAACATGTCGCGGAAGACCGTCGCGGGAGTCGTCTCCCTGATCGCCCTCGCCGCCCTCGGATCCACCGCGAACCCCGCGAGTGCGGGCCGGCCCGCCCAGGCCCCTTCGGCGGCCGTGTGCACCGGCTGGAAGAACGCCGGAAGCGTGCCTCTGAAGTGGACCAAGGCGAGCGACGGCTGCGGCCACTTCGGTGCCAACGCCATGAAGATGGGCTACGCCTGGAAGGTCTACAAGGGCGGCAGCATCTGCGTCCGCGCCAAGGGCTTCGACGCCCGGCGCAAGGAGTTCTGGTCCAGCCCGCTGTGCGGGAAGAGCGGCTCCCTCAAAGTCCACTGGGGCAACGTCGCCGCCACCAAGGAGATCCAGGTGAAGGGCGGGCCCTCCCTGCTCCGCTGGAACTGACGAACCGGCCGGTGAGGGGGCGCCGCAGGGGGCGCCGCCCCCTCACCGCGCGGAGCCCGCCGCAGGTGAGGGCCACCACGTGCGCATCGGCACTCCCGGCTCGATACCATGGGCTTTCCGGGCCTGTCCGGGGGACCCGGCCACGCACGAGGAGCGCTCTTGCCAGACGAGGCCCAGCCACTCTCCGCCGCGCAGCCCGACCCGAAGGCCGACCAGGCCGCGCCGGGGACCGGCATGCCCCAGAACAAGCCCGCGGAGACCGGGCCCACGCCTGCCGCGCCCGCGCCGCCCGCCACCGGGGCCCCCGCCCCCGCGCGGCCCGCCCCGGCCGCGCCCGCCCGCTCGGGCGGCTCCTCCAACCGCGTCCGCGCCCGCCTCGCCCGGCTGGGCGTCCAGCGCTCCTCCCCGTACAACCCGGTCCTCGAACCGCTGCTGCGGATCGTCCGCTCCAACGACCCCAAGATCGAGACGGCCACGCTCCGCCAGGTCGAGCGGGCCTACCAGGTCGCGGAGCGCTGGCACCGAGGCCAGAAGCGCAAGAGCGGCGACCCGTACATCACGCACCCGCTCGCCGTCACCACCATCCTCGCCGAGCTCGGCATGGACCCGGCGACGCTGATGGCCGGGCTCCTCCACGACACCGTCGAGGACACCGAGTACGGCCTCGACACCCTCCGCCGGGACTTCGGCGACCAGGTCGCGCTCCTCGTCGACGGCGTCACCAAGCTCGACAAGGTCAAGTTCGGCGAGGCCGCCCAGGCCGAGACCGTCCGCAAGATGGTCGTCGCCATGGCCAAGGACCCGCGCGTCCTGGTCATCAAGCTCGCCGACCGCCTGCACAACATGCGCACCATGCGCTACCTCAAGCGGGAGAAGCAGGAGAAGAAGGCCCGCGAGACGCTCGAGATCTACGCGCCCCTGGCCCACCGACTGGGCATGAACACCATCAAGTGGGAACTGGAGGACCTCGCCTTCGCGATCCTCTACCCCAAGATGTACGACGAGATCGTCCGCCTCGTCGCCGAGCGCGCCCCCAAGCGGGACGAGTACCTCGCGATAGTGACCGACGAGGTCCAGGCCGACCTCCGCGCCGCCCGCATCAAGGCCACCGTCACCGGCCGGCCCAAGCACTACTACAGCGTCTACCAGAAGATGATCGTCCGCGGCCGTGACTTCGCGGAGATCTACGACCTGGTCGGCATCCGTGTCCTCGTGGACACCGTCCGCGACTGCTACGCGGCCCTCGGCACCGTCCACGCGCGATGGAACCCGGTCCCCGGCCGGTTCAAGGACTACATCGCGATGCCGAAGTTCAACATGTACCAGTCGCTGCACACGACGGTCATCGGACCCAACGGCAAGCCCGTCGAGCTCCAGATCCGCACCTTCGACATGCACCGGCGCGCCGAGTACGGCATCGCCGCGCACTGGAAGTACAAGCAGGAGGCCGTCGCCGGCGCCTCCAAGGTCCGCGCCGACGTGCCGAAGAGGACCGGCAAGGACGACCACCTCAACGACATGGCGTGGCTGCGCCAGCTCCTCGACTGGCAGAAGGAGACCGAGGACCCCAGCGAGTTCCTGGAGTCCCTGCGCTTCGACCTCTCCCGCAACGAGGTCTTCGTCTTCACGCCCAAGGGCGACGTCATCGCGCTGCCCGCCGGCGCCACCCCCGTCGACTTCTCCTACGCCGTCCACACCGAGGTCGGCCACCGCACCATAGGGGCGCGGGTCAACGGGCGGCTCGTGCCGCTCGAATCGACCCTCGACAACGGCGACCTGGTGGAGGTCTTCACCTCCAAGGCGGCCGGCGCCGGGCCCTCCCGCGACTGGCTGGGCTTCGTCAAGTCGCCGCGCGCCCGCAACAAGATCCGCGCCTGGTTCTCCAAGGAACGCCGGGACGAGGCCATCGAGCAGGGCAAGGACGCCATCGCGCGGGCCATGCGCAAGCAGAACCTGCCGATCCAGCGGATCCTCACCGGCGACTCCCTCGTCACCCTCGCCCACGAGCTGCGCTACACCGACATCTCCTCGCTGTACGCGGCGATCGGCGAGGGCCACGTCACCGCCCAGTCCATCGTGCAGAAGCTGGTCCAGGCGCTCGGCGGCGAGGAGGCCGCCACCGAGGACGTCGACGAGGCCACCATGCCGACGCGCGGCCGCTCCAAGCGCCGCTCCAGCGCCGACCCCGGTGTCGTCGTCAAGGGCGTCGAGGACGTCTGGGTGAAGCTGGCCCGCTGCTGCACCCCCGTGCCCGGCGACCCGATCATCGGCTTCGTCACCCGCGGCAGTGGCGTATCGGTTCACCGCAGCGACTGCGTCAACGTGGAGTCGCTGTCCCGCGAGCCGGAGCGGATCCTCGAGGTCGAGTGGGCCCCCACCCAGTCCTCGGTGTTCCTCGTCGCCATCCAGGTCGAGGCGCTCGACCGGTCCCGACTGCTCTCGGACGTGACCCGGGTCCTCTCGGACCAGCACGTCAACATCCTCTCGGCGGCCGTCCAGACCTCCCGCGACCGGGTGGCCACCTCGCGCTTCACCTTCGAGATGGGCGACCCGAAGCACCTGGGCCACGTCCTGAAGGCCGTACGGGGCGTGGAGGGCGTCTACGACGTCTACCGTGTGACCTCGGCCCGCAGGCCGTAACAGCACCTACGAGGAAGGCCCCCCGGCGGCGAACCGGGGGGCCTTCCTCGTACGCTCACGGCTCACGCATCAGCCGCCGAACTCCTCCAGGCCCTTCAGCGCCTGGTCGAGCAGGGCCTGGCGGCCCTCCAGCTCACGCGAGAGCTTGTCGGCCTTGGAGTCGTTGCCGGAGGCGCGGGCCGCGTCGATCTGCTTGCGCAGCTTCTCGACCGCGTCCTGGAGCTGACCGGTCAGACCCGCGGCACGCGCGCGTGCCTCCGGGTTCGTCCGGCGCCACTCCGCCTCCTCGGCCTCCTGGATGGCCCGCTCCACCGTGTGCATCCGGCCCTCGACCTTGGGCCGGGCGTCCCGCGGCACGTGGCCGACGGCCTCCCACCGCTCGTTGAGGGAACGGAAGGCCGCGCGCGCCGCCTTCAGATCCCCCACCGGCAGCAGCTTCTCGGCCTCGGTCGCGAGCTCCTCCTTCAGCTTGAGGTTCTCGGTCTGCTCCGCGTCCCGCTCGGCGAAGACCTCACCGCGCGCCGCGAAGAAGACGTCCTGGGCGCCGCGGAAGCGGTTCCACAGATCGTCCTCGTGCTCGCGCTGGGCGCGGCCGGCCGCCTTCCACTCCGCCATCAGATCGCGGTAGCGGGCCGCCGTGGTGCCCCAGTCGGTGGAGTTCGACAGCGACTCCGCCTCGGCGACCAGACGCTCCTTGACCTTGCGGGCGTCCTCACGCTGGGCGTCCAGCGAGGCGAAGTGGGTCTTGCGGCGCTTGGAGAACGCCGAGCGGGCGTGCGAGAAGCGGTGCCACAGCTCGTCGTCGGACTTGCGGTCGAGCCGGGGCAGGCCCTTCCAGATGTCCACGAGGGCCCGCAGCCGCTCGCCCGCGGAGCGCCACTGCTCGCTCTGGGCCAGCTCCTCGGCCTCCGTGACCAGCTTCTCCTTGGCGGCGCGCGCCTCGTCGGTCTGCTTGGCCTTCTGGACCTTCCGCTCCTCGCGGCGCGAGTCGACCGTCTCGACGAGCTTGTCGAGGCGGGTCGCGAGCGCGGCCAGGTCACCGACGGCGTGGTGCTCGTCGACCTGCTGCCGGATGTGCTCGATCGCCGCGGTGGCGTCCTTCGCCGAGAGGTCGGTGGTCCTCACCCGCTTCTCGAGGAGGCCGATCTCGACAACCAAGCCCTCGTACTTGCGCTCGAAGTAGGCCAGAGCCTCCTCAGGGGTGCCGGCCTGCCACGATCCGACGACCTTCTCACCCTCGGCCGTCCGCACGTACACGGTGCCCGTCTCGTCGACGCGGCCCCACGGGTCGCTGCTCACAGCGCCTCCTCACCATGATGCCGTCGCGGGGTCGTACCCCCCGGGCATCGTCCACAGTTTCCCGGCGGGCCTCGCCCGCCTTCCGCAGCGCGGCCGACGGCCCAACGCTGCACAACGCCAATCTAGGCGAACCGCGGCCCGGCTGTCCGCACTCAGCGCGACCGAGATTCGACGGTCACGCGCGCGTGCGGACGCCCGGCTCACTTCTTCGCGACGGTCGCCTTCTCGATGGTGACGGCCTTCTTCGGGGCCCCGTCCGTGGCGCCGCCCGTGACACCGGCAGCGGCCACCTTCTCGACCACCTTCAGACCGGCCGCGTCGATCTTCCCGAACGGGGTGTAGGTCGGCGGCAGCTTCGTGTCCTTGTAGACGAGGAAGTACTGCGAGCCGCCCGTCCCCGGCTGCCCGGTGTTGGCCATGGCCACGGTGCCGGCCGGGAAGGTCACCTTGCCGTCCGCGCCGGCCTTGCCGAGGGCGTCCAGGTTCTCGTCCGGGATGTTGTAGCCGGGGCCGCCGGTGCCGTCGCCCTTGGGGTCACCGCACTGGAGCACGAAGATGCCGTCGGTGGTGAGCCGGTGGCACTTGGTCCCGTCGAAGTACTTCTTGTCGGCGAGGTGCTTGAAGGAGTTCACCGTGCGCGGGGTCTTCGCCGCGTCCATGGTGATCGTGATGTCGCCCTCGTTGGTCTTCAGAGCCATGGCGTACGTGGCCTTCGGGTCCACGGCCATCTTCGGCTCCGCGTTCGCCGACTCGCTCTCCGTGGGCGCCGGAGTGGTGGGCGCGCCGCTCGCCGCGTCGTCCGAGTTCTTCGGGGAGTCGTCGCCGGTCAGCGCCACGGACGCGTAGACGGCGCCGCCGGCCGCGAGGACGACCGCGAGTGCGGCCGCGACGACGGTGTTGCGACGCTTGGTCTTGAGCCGGTTCTCCTCCCGCCGCTGCTGCTGCCGCGCGTACTTCTCCCTGGCAAGCTGCCGCCGCCGCTGATCGCTGGTGACCACCGGTTCCGCTCCTGTCGCTCGTCTGTTCCTGTCCTGGCCGGATGTGCCCGTACCGTATACGGGTTGGCTGTGGAAGCGGCACCGCCGGTAGGCTCTGATCTGCCGAATCCCGTGATTCCCGTGATTTCCGCGCCCCCGTGCCGGACGACAAGCAAGGACAAGACGTGCTGATTGCCGGGTTCCCCGCCGGGGCCTGGGGGACCAACTGCTATCTGGTCGCCCCCGCCGCAGGCGAGGAGTGCGTGATCATCGACCCGGGCCACCAGGCCGCCCAGGGAGTCGAGGAGACGCTGAGGAAGCATCGGCTCAAGCCCGTCGCCGTCGTCCTCACCCATGGACACATCGACCACGTCGCCTCCGTCGTCCCGGTCTGCGGCGCCCATGACGTCCCCGCGTGGATCCACCCGTCCGACCGCTACATGATGAGCGACCCGGAGAAGGCCCTCGGCCGCTCCATCGGGATGCCCCTCATGGGCGAGCTGACCGTGGGAGAACCCGACGACGTGCGGGAACTCACCGACGGCGCCGAGCTGAAGCTCGCCGGTCTCGACTTCTCCGTCGCCCACGCGCCCGGTCATACCAAGGGGTCGGTGACCTTCAGGATGCCGGAGACCACGGAGATCCCCTCCGTGTTCTTCTCCGGGGACCTGCTGTTCGCCGGCTCCATCGGACGCACCGACCTTCCCGGCGGTGACATGGACGAGATGCTCGCCTCGCTGGCACGCGTGTGCCTGCCGCTCGACAACTCGACCGTGGTGCTGTCGGGACACGGTCCCCAGACGACCATCGGCCAGGAGCGCGCCACCAACCCCTATCTGCGGGACGTGGCCTCCGGTTTCGGGAGCACGGACGCTCCCCGACGAGGAATGTGACGAGACTTTCGTGAGCACCTTTCAGGCCCCCAAGGGCACGTACGACCTGATCCCGCCCCGCTCCGCCACGTTCCTGGCGGTCCGGGACGCGATCTCCACGCCGCTGCGGAACTCCGGCTACGGCTACATCGAGACGCCCGGTTTCGAGAACGTCGAGCTGTTCTCCCGCGGTGTCGGTGAGTCCACCGACATCGTGACGAAGGAGATGTACACCCTCACCACGAAGGGCAACGACCACCTCGCCCTCCGTCCCGAGGGCACCGCGTCCGTCCTGCGCGCGGCGCTCCAGGCCAACCTGCACAAGCAGGGCAACCTGCCGGTGAAGCTCTGGTACTCCGGCTCGTACTACCGCTACGAGCGGGCCCAGGCGGGCCGCTACCGCCACTTCTCCCAGGTCGGTGCCGAGGCGATCGGCTCCGAGGACCCGGCGCTCGACGCCGAGCTGATCATCCTGGCCGACCAGGCGTACCGCTCCCTCGGCCTGCGGAACTTCCGCATCCTGCTGAACTCGCTGGGCGACAAGGAGTGCCGTCCCGTTTACCGCGAGGCGCTCCAGGGCTTCCTGCGCGGGCTCGACCTCGACGAGGAGACCCTGCGCCGCGCCGAGATCAACCCGCTGCGCGTCCTCGACGACAAGCGCGAGTCCGTGCAGAAGCAGCTGGTCGGCGCCCCGCTCCTGCGCGACTACCTGTGCGACGCGTGCAAGGCGTACCACGAGGAGGTGCGCGCCCTGATCACCGCGGCCGGTGTCGTCTTCGAGGACGACGCCAAGCTGGTGCGCGGCCTGGACTACTACACCCGCACGACCTTCGAGTTCGTCCACGGCGGTCTCGGCTCGCAGTCGGCGGTCGGCGGCGGCGGTCGCTACGACGGCCTCTCCGAGATGATCGGCGGCCCCGCGCTGCCGTCCGTCGGCTGGGCGCTCGGGGTGGACCGTACGGTCCTCGCCCTGGAGGCGGAGGGCATCGAGCTCGACCTCCCCGCCGTCACCAGCGTCTTCGCGGTGGCCATCGGCGAGGAGGCGCGCCGGATCCTCTTCGGCAAGGTCACCGAGCTGCGCAGGGAGGGCGTCTCCGCGGACTTCTCGTTCGGCGGCAAGGGCCTCAAGGGCGCGATGAAGGACGCCAACCGCTCGGGCGCCCGCCTCGCCGTCGTCGCCGGAGAGCGCGACCTCGCCGACGGTGTCGTCCAGCTCAAGGACATGGAGTCCGGTGAGCAGCAGGCGGTCGCCGTGGACGGTCTCCTGGACGCGGTACGGGCCAAGCTGGCCTGACGGAACGGCCCTGCGGACGGGAGGGGCCCGGCCCACGCACGCGCGTGGGCCGGGCCCCTCCCGCGTCCCCTCTCCTTATCCCCAGCGAACGGCGGACGGGGGGCGTGGTGCGGCAGAATGACCGTGCCCGGCAGGCGGACGATCGAGGGACAAGGCGACATGACGAAGGCAGCGGTGGAAGAGGCCGCGTCCGGTCCGGACGGCGACGGCACGATCGGCGCGAGCAAGGCCTTCGCCTGGCTCCTCGTGATCACCGGAGCGGCCGGGGTGCTCGCCGCCTGGGTCATCACGCTCGACAAGTTCAAGCTCCTCGAGGACCCGAACTTCACCCCGGGGTGCAGCCTCAACCCGATCGTCTCCTGCGGCAACATCATGAAGAGCGACCAGGCCGCGGTCTTCGGCTTCCCGAACCCGATGCTCGGCCTCGTCACGTACGCCATGGTCGTCGCGATCGGCCTGGGCCTCCTGGCCGGGGCCCGTTACCGCCGCTGGTACTGGCTCGGTCTCAACGCCGGGACGCTCTTCGGCGTCGGCTTCTGCACCTGGCTGATGTACCAGTCGCTGTACGAGATCAACTCGCTCTGCCTGTGGTGCTGCCTGGCCTGGGTCGCCACCATCGTCATGTTCTGGTACGTGACCTCGCACAACGTCCGCCACGGCGTCCTCCCCGCCCCCCGCGGCCTCAGGACCTTCTTCGACGAGTTCACCTGGATCCTGCCCGTCCTGCACATCGGGATCATCGGGATGCTGATCCTGACCCGCTGGTGGGACTTCTGGACCAGCTGACAAACGACCGCGCTGTCAGTGCGGTGACCTAGGCTTCATGACGTGGAGCCCGACCTCTTTACGGCAGCAGCCGAAGACCGCCAGGAGAAGGACCCGGCCAGCAGCCCGCTGGCGGTCCGGATGCGCCCGCGCACCCTCGACGAGGTGGTGGGCCAGAAGCACCTGCTCAAGCCCGGATCGCCGCTGCGCCGACTCGTGGGGGAGGGGGACGGCGGCCCCGCCGGCGCCTCCTCGGTGATCCTCTGGGGCCCACCGGGCATCGGCAAGACCACCTTGGCGTACGTCGTCTCGAAGGCGACGAACAAGCGGTTCGTGGAGCTCTCGGCGATCACCGCGGGCGTCAAGGAGGTCCGTGCGGTCATCGACGGCGCCCGGCGCGCGGTGGGCGGCTACGGCAAGGAGACCGTCCTCTTCCTCGACGAGATCCACCGCTTCTCCAAGGCCCAGCAGGACTCGCTCCTGCCCGCCGTCGAGAACCGCTGGGTGACGCTGATCGCCGCCACCACCGAGAACCCCTACTTCTCGATCATCTCCCCGCTCCTCTCCCGCTCGCTGCTCCTCACCCTGGAGCCGCTGACCGACGACGACCTGCGCGGTCTGATGGCCCGGGCCCTCACCGGCGAGCGCGGCCTCGGCGGGGCCGTGACCCTGCCGGAGGACGCCGAGGCCCATCTCCTCCGCGTCGCCGGCGGTGACGCACGGCGCGCCCTGACCGCCCTGGAGGCGGCGGCGGGTGCCGCCCTCGCCAAGGGCGAGCCGGAGATCACCCTCCAGACGGTCGAGGAGACCGTCGACCGCGCGGCCGTGAGGTACGACCGGGACGGCGACCAGCACTACGACGTGGCCAGCGCGCTCATCAAGTCGATCCGCGGCTCTGACGTGGACGCGGCCCTGCACTACCTGGCGCGCATGATCGAGGCGGGGGAGGACCCGCGGTTCATCGCCCGTCGGCTGATGATCTCCGCGAGCGAGGACATCGGACTCGCCGACCCGAACGCGCTGCCGATCGCCGTCGCCGCCGCGCAGGCCGTCGCCATGATCGGCTTCCCGGAGGCGGCGCTCACCCTGAGCCACGCCACCATCGCCCTGGCCCTGGCCCCCAAGTCGAACGCCGCGACGACCGCGATCGGCGCGGCCCTGGCGGACGTACGGAACGGCCACGCGGGATCGGTCCCGCCGCACCTGCGCGACGGCCACTACAAGGGCGCGGCCAAACTCGGCCACGCCCAGGGCTACGTCTACCCGCACGACGTCCCGGGCGGCATCGCGGCCCAGCAGTACGCCCCGGACACCATCCACGGCAAGCACTACTACGAACCGACCCGCTACGGCGCGGAGGCGAGATACGCCGATGTGGTGGAGCGCGTGCGGGCCCGCCTCAAAGGCGAGGAGTAGGACCGTCCGGGCGGGCGTGCGAGGGCGCCCCGCGGACCCGGTACACTGGTCCGGATTGCTGCGTCCCGTGCCCGGCTCCGGTCGGCACCACCAGAACGGGACAGTCAGCCGGAGACCCGGCCCTCGGGCGGGATTTCCAGGAGCGTCGCGCACCTTCGAAGGTGTCGCGTGCCACCCACCACCCCCCGGTTCCCGGGAACGGCGGTGGGTCGTTCGCGTGCTGCACGTATGTGCCCAGACCTGGGAGCGGCTGCCCGGCAGGTCCGTCCCGTACGGACCAGGCGGGTTTCCCCGGCTGCGGATGCGACCTCCCCTAACCCTGGTGAAGCCGTTTCGTACCAGTAGAGAGGTTGGTTCATGCCGAACCAGTCCCGTCCCAAGGTCAAGAAGTCGCGTGCCCTCGGCATCGCGCTGACCCCGAAGGCCGTCAAGTACTTCGAGGCCCGCCCCTACCCGCCGGGCGAGCACGGCCGCGGCCGCAAGCAGAACTCGGACTACAAGGTTCGTCTGCTCGAGAAGCAGCGTCTGCGCGCCCAGTACGACATCAGCGAGCGCCAGATGGCGCGCGCCTACGACCGCGCCAAGAAGGCCGAAGGCAAGACGGGCGAGGCGCTGGTCGTCGAGCTCGAGCGCCGCCTCGACGCCCTGGTCCTGCGTTCGGGCATCGCCCGCACCATCTACCAGGCCCGTCAGATGGTTGTCCACGGCCACATCCAGGTCAACGGTGGCAAGGTCGACAAGCCGTCGTTCCGCGTCCGTCCCGACGACGTCGTGATGGTCCGCGAGCGCAGCCGCACCAAGCCGCTGTTCGAGATGGCCCGCGAGGGTGGCTTCGCCGCCGACGGCGAGACCCCGCGCTACCTGCAGGTCAACCTGAAGGCCCTGGCCTTCCGTCTCGACCGCGACCCGAACCGCAAGGAAATCCCGGTCATCTGCGACGAGCAGCTGGTCGTCGAGTACTACGCCCGCTGACCCAGGCGTACTACCGCGGTTCCCGGCCCGCCGCTTCCCCGCCCTTTCCGGTGGGGGAGCCGGCGGGCTTCCGCGTTCCCGGGACCGCCGAGGAGCCCGCCGTACGGAAGGGGCGCGGGGCGGACGGCTCCGCCGCGCCGCCGACGGCCGGATTCCGGCCGACCGCGAGCGCACGCTCCACCGCCTCCGCCGCCGAGAGGGCCTGACCCTCGCGGAACGCGGCGCCGTACGCCTCCGCCCCCAGCGCCTCCTCCGCCCGCTGCGCGCACAGCGACCTCGGGCCGTCGAACGCCGCCGAGCCGAAGAGCCGGACACCCACCGTGTCCCACACCGGCACCGTCGCCCCCTGGAGGACCGCCGCCTCCACCGGATCGCCCTCGCTCACGGTCACCAGGGCCAGCACCTCGATCGCCAGGACGAGCCCGACCAGGTCACGGAAGGCGTGGTTGATCGAGACGCACTCGGTGAGCAGCTCCCGCGCCTCCCCGTACGCGCCCCGCGTCCACGCCGAATACCCCAGGACGTAGAGGGCGTACGCCCGGGTCCACAGCTCGCCCCGCTCCTCACAGATCTCCCGGACCTCCCGGCAGAGGACGACCGCCCCCTCCAGGTCGCCCCGGAAGGCCCGCGCCATCGCCACCTCGACCTGCCCCATCAGCACGTTGCTGTTCAGCTCGCCGAGCTCCCGGTACGCGTCGAGCGCCCGCCCGATCAGCTCCTCGGCCCGCGCCATGTCGTCCGTGAGCAGCGCGAGACAGCCCATCCGGTGCGTCGCGTACGCCTCCGCCAGCGGGTTCCGCGAGGACCGGGCCCGCTCCCCGCACTCGTGGAGCGCCGCCACCGCGGCCGTACCGTCCCCCTGGAGCACCGCCACGTACCCGAGCACCCACAGCGCCTTGAGGCGTGCCTCCTCGTGCCCCGCCTCCGGCGCCAGTGCCCGCTCCAGCCAGTGCCGGCCCTCCGAGAGCCGCCCGCAGCCCACCCACGCGAACCAGAGCGTGCCCGCCAGGTGCTGGGCGAGATGCGCGTCCTCCGGGAGTTCGAGGCACAGCTCCAGAGCCGCCCGCAGATGCGGCAGGGCCGCCTCCGTGAGGGCCGCCACCTCCTTCTGGCGCGGGCTGAACCACTCCAGCTCGCACCAGGTGGCCAGGCCCATGTACCAGTCGCGGTGCCGCCGCCGCATCCGCTCCGTGTCGCCGAGCGCCGCCAGCCACTCCGCCCCGTACGCGGCGACCGTGTCGAGCATCCGGTAGGCGGGGCCGGAGGGGGTGTCCTCCCGGGTGAGCAGCGACTGCGCGAGCAGCCCGCCGAGCAGATCCAGGATCCGCTCCGGCGGCAGCTCCCGGCCCCCGCACACGTACTCCACCGCCTCCAGGTCGAAGGGGCCCGGGAACACCGAGAGCCGCGCCCAGAGCAGCCGCTCCTCCGGGGTGCACAGCTCATGGCTCCAGCCGATGGCCGTGCGCAGCGTCTGATGGCGGGGGAGCTCCCCGCGCGCGCCGTCGTCAAGCAGCCGGAACCGGTCGTCGAGGCGCAGCAGCATCTGCTCGACCGAGAGCAGCGGGAGCCGCCCGGCCGCCAGTTCCAGGGCGAGCGGGATCCCGTCGAGCCGCCGGCACAGTTCGTACGCGGCGTCCGCACCGGCCGGCAGAGCGCGTACACCCGCCTCCGCCGTCCGCCCCGCGAGCAGCGGGGGTACGCCCGCCTCAGCCGCCCGTGCCACGAGCAACGGCGGCGCGCCCGCCTCCGCCGCCCGCTCCGCGAGGAGCGTCACCGCGTCCGCCTCGCCCAGCGGCGCCAGTGGGAACACCGCCTCGCCCGCCACCCGCAGGGGCCGGCGGCCGACCGCGAGGACGGTGAGCCCGGGAGCGTACGCGAGGGCCTCCCGTACCAGCGGCGCGCAGTGCTCCACGAGGTGCTCGAAGCCGTCCACGACGAGCAGCAGCCGCCGCTCCGCGAGATGGTCGAGGAGCACCTCGCGCGGGGCCCTCGGGGTGTGGTCGGTCAGGCCGAGCGCCTCGACCAGGGCGTGCTCGACCAGATCCGGGTCCCGCAGCGGCGCGAGCTCGGCGAGCCGCACCCCGTCGCCGTAGCGTTTCTGCACCGCCGCGGCCGCCCGCAGCGCGAGCCGGGTCTTGCCGACCCCGCCCACGCCCACGACCGTGACAAGCCGGGACCCTTCGAGGAGCGCCGTCAGTGCGGCCTGCTCTGCGGTCCGGCCGACGAACCGGTTCAGCTCCGCCGGGAGGTTGCTGCGTCGCATGGGACACGGAGCGTACTCATCAGCGCGCTCTCCGTACAATCGGTTCCGGTGACTCCCGTCCCGCGGGCGGTAATGCGGTACGGCAGGACAGCCCGGGCGCGATAGGGTCGAGGAACGACTTTTCGCAAGGGCCCGACGACAGCAGAGAGCGGTGCAGAGTGACCGGTGGAGAGGTTGCCGGGATCCTGGTGGCCGTCTTCTGGGCGATCCTGGTCTCCTTCCTCGCCGTGGTGCTGGTGAGGCTGGCGCAGACGCTCAGGGCGACCACCAAGCTGGTGGCGGACGTGACCGAGCAGGCCGTCCCCCTCCTCGCGGACGCCTCCGCGACCGTGCGCTCGGCGCAGACCCAGCTCGACCGGGTCGACGCCATCGCCTCGGACGTCCAGGAGGTCACCTCCAACGCCTCCGCGCTCTCCTCCACCGTCGCCACCGCCTTCGGCGGCCCGCTCGTCAAGGTGGCCGCCTTCGGGTACGGCGTGCGCAAGGCGCTCGGCCGGGGCGGCGACGGCGAGGACGCGCCGCGCGCCTCCTCGCGACGCACTGTGCTCGTCGGCCGTACCGTGCCGTCCTCGCGACGCCGGAAGCAGAAGGGCTGAGCCGCGATGTTCCGCCGCACGTTCTGGTTCACGGCCGGCGCAGCCGCCGGCGTGTGGGCCACCACCAAGGTCAACCGGAAGCTGAAGCAGCTGACCCCCGAGAGCCTCGCGGCCCAGGCCGCGGAGAAGGCGATCGAGACCGGCCACCGCCTCAAGGACTTCGCCCTCGACGTGAGGGCGGGCATGGTCCAGCGGGAGGCCGAACTGGGCGAGGCGCTCGGCCTGGACGCGGCCGTCGACCAGGACCCCGCGCTTCCGCCGCCCCGCCGCAGGGCAGCGCTCGATCCCACCGCGCGCCCGACCACGGCGCGTTCCATCCCCACGATCACGTACAACCGGAATGAGGACCACTGATGGAGTCGGCTGAAATCCGCCGCCGCTGGCTGAGCTTCTTCGAGGAGCGCGGGCACACCGTCGTCCCTTCGGCGTCGCTCATCGCGGACGACCCGACTCTGCTGCTCGTCCCCGCCGGCATGGTGCCCTTCAAGCCCTACTTCCTGGGCGAGGTCAAGCCGCCGTTCTCGCGCGCCGCGAGCGTGCAGAAGTGCGTGCGCACGCCGGACATCGAAGAGGTCGGCAAGACCACCCGCCACGGCACGTTCTTCCAGATGTGCGGCAACTTCTCCTTCGGCGACTACTTCAAGGAAGGCGCCATCAAGCTCGCCTGGGAGCTGCTGACCTCCTCGGTGGAGCACGGCGGCTACGGGCTCGACCCGGAGAAGCTCTGGATCACCGTCTACGAGCAGGACGACGAGGCCGAGCGCATCTGGCGCGACGTCGTCGGCGTCCCCGCCGAGCGCATCCAGCGCCTCGGCATGGGCCCCAACTTCTGGTCGATGGGCGTCCCGGGCCCCTGCGGCCCCTGCTCCGAGATCAACTACGACCGCGGCCCCGAGTTCGGCGTCGAGGGCGGCCCGGCCGTCAACGACGAGCGGTACGTGGAGATCTGGAACCTGGTCTTCATGCAGTACGAGCGCGGGGCGGGCTCCGGCAAGGACGACTTCCCGATCCTCGGCGACCTGCCGGCCCAGAACATCGACACGGGCCTCGGCCTTGAGCGCCTGGCGATGATCCTCCAGGGCGTCCAGAACATGTACGAGACGGACACCCTCAAGGTCGTCATCGACAAGGCCACCGAGCTCACCGGCGTCGACTACGGCACGTCCCACGAGAGCGACGTCTCGCTCCGCGTGGTCGCCGACCACATGCGCACCTCCGTCATGCTCATCGGCGACGGCGTCACCCCCGGCAACGAGGGCCGCGGCTACGTGCTGCGCCGCATCATGCGCCGCGCCGTCCGCAACATGCGCCTGCTCGGCGCCACCGGTCCGGTCGTCCAGGAGCTCGTGGACACCGTGATCAACACGATGGGCGACCAGTACCCGGAGCTCGTCACCGACCGCAAGCGCGTCGAGACCGTCGCCCTCGCCGAAGAGGCCGCCTTCCTCAAGGCCCTCAAGGGCGGCACCAACATCCTCGACACCGCCGTCACCGAGACCAAGGCCTCCGGCGGCACGGTCCTCTCCGGCGACAAGGCGTTCCTGCTCCACGACACCTGGGGCTTCCCGATCGACCTCACCCTGGAGATGGCCTCCGAGCAGGGGCTCTCCGTGGACGAGGACGGCTTCCGCCGCCTGATGAAGGAGCAGCGGGAGCGCGCCAAGGCCGACGCCAA
The DNA here is from genome assembly GCF_040295605.1 of Streptomyces sp. NPDC002773. Lineage (NCBI taxonomy): Bacteria > Bacillati > Actinomycetota > Actinomycetes > Kitasatosporales > Streptomycetaceae > Streptomyces > Streptomyces sp. NPDC002773. Next base: position 105,596 of record NZ_JBEOVO010000013.1, on the reverse strand, counting down.
GGCCAAGAAGACCGGCCACGCCGACATGACGGCGTACCGGGAGATCGCCGACGGCAACGGCGCCACCGAGTTCACCGGCTACACCAACACCGAGGGCGAGAGCACCGTCGTCGGACTCCTCGTCAACGGCGTCCCCTCGCCGGCCGCCTCCGAGGGCGACGAGGTCGAGGTCGTCCTCGACCGCACCCCCTTCTACGCCGAGGGCGGCGGCCAGATCGCCGACCAGGGCCGGATCAGGCTGCACAGCGGCGCGGTCATCGAGATCCGCGACGTCCAGCAGCCGGTCCCCGGCGTCTCCGTGCACAAGGGTTCCGTGCAGGTCGGCGAGGTGACCGTGGGTGCCACGGCCTACGCCGCCATCGACGTGCGCCGCCGCCGGGCCATCGCCCGCGCCCACTCGGCCACCCACCTCACCCACCAGGCGCTGCGCGACGCCCTCGGCCCGACGGCCGCCCAGGCCGGTTCCGAGAACCAGCCGGGCCGTTTCCGCTTCGACTTCGGTTCGCCGAACGCCGTCCCCGGCGCGGTCCTCACCGACGTCGAGCAGAAGATCAACGAGGTCCTCACGCGCGAGCTGGAGGTCCACGCCGAGGTCATGCCGATCGACGAGGCCAAGCGCCAGGGCGCCATCGCCGAGTTCGGCGAGAAGTACGGCGAGAAGGTGCGTGTCGTCACCATCGGCGACTTCTCCAAGGAGCTGTGCGGCGGTACGCACGTCCACAACACCGCCCAGCTGGGCCTGGTGAAGCTGCTCGGCGAGTCCTCCATCGGCTCCGGCGTGCGCCGTATCGAGGCCCTCGTCGGCGTCGACGCGTACAACTTCCTCGCCAAGGAGCACACGGTCGTCGCCCAGCTCCAGGAGCTGGTCAAGGGCCGTCCGGAGGAGCTGCCGGAGAAGATCTCCGCCATGCTCGGCAAGCTGAAGGACGCCGAGAAGGAGATCGAGAAGTTCCGCGCGGAGAAGGTCCTCCAGGCCGCCGCCGGTCTCGTCGACTCCGCCCAGGACATCCGCGGTGTCGCCGTCGTCACCGGCCAGGTCCCGGACGGCACCGGCGCCGACGACCTGCGCAGGCTGGTCCTCGACGTGCGGGGCCGCATCTCGGGCGGCCGCCCGGCCGTCGTCGCCCTCTTCACCACGGCCAACGGCAAGCCGCTGACGGTCATCGCGACCAACGAGGCCGCCCGCGAGCGCGGTCTCAAGGCCGGCGAGCTGGTCCGCACCGCCGCCAAGACCCTCGGTGGCGGTGGCGGCGGCAAGCCGGACGTCGCCCAGGGCGGCGGCCAGAACCCGGAGGCCGTCGGCGAGGCCATCGCCGCCGTCGAGCGCCTCGTGACGGAGACGGCGTGACGATGCGCCGCGGCCGCCGTATCGCGGTGGACGTCGGGGACGCCCGGATCGGGGTCGCCTCGTGCGACCCCGACGGGGTCCTCGCCACGCCGGTGGAGACCGTGCCGGGACGTGACGTCCCGGCCGCCCACCGGCGGCTCCGCCAGATCGTCGCGGAGTACGAGCCGATCGAGGTCGTCGTGGGTCTGCCCCGCTCGCTCAGCGGGCGGGAGGGCCCGGCGGCGACCAAGGTCCGTGCCTTCGCGGGGGAGATGGCGCGCGGGATCGCCCCCGTGCCCGTCCGCCTGGTCGACGAGCGCATGACGACCGTGACCGCCACCCAGGGCCTGCGGGCCTCGGGTGTGAAGGCGAAGAAGGGCCGGTCCGTCATCGACCAGGCCGCCGCTGTGATCATCCTTCAGAACGCTCTTGAGTCCGAACGGGTATCAGGTAATCCGCCCGGTGAGGGCGTCGAAGTGGTCATCTGATCGCGATACGGTAACGTTCCGCGCGATGCGGCGGTGTTCGAACAGCTGCCGCACTACGTAGAGGCGGATCGTCCGGAAGCCTCGCGGCTGTTTTGGGGATCGATGACTGAGTATGGCCGGAGCCCCGGCTCCGAACCGTGGCACCCCGGGGACCCGCTCTACGGGGACCAGGGGTGGGAGGGCCAGCAGCAGTACTACCCGGATCCGCAGCAGGCGAGCCAGTACGGGCACGGCGGACAGGGCTACGAGGACCCGTACGGCCAGGGATCCCAAGGCGGCCAGGGGTACGAGGGCGACCCGTACCAGCAGCAGCATGCGCAGCAGTACGAGCAGCAGCAGCCGCAGGGATACGCCGACCCGCAGTACCAGCAGCAGGCGCACCAGTACCAGCAGTCGTACGAGCAGCAGCAGTACGCGACGGAGTACCAGGGCGGTTACGACACGCCCGGGCACCTCGGACAGCAGTACGACGGCAGCTGGGAGTCGGGCCAGGCGGCGATGGCCTACGGCACGCCCCCGGCCGATCCGTACGGCGGCCACGACCCCGATCTCTACGGCACCCCCGAGGCGTACCCGCCGCCCCAGCCTCCCGGCCACCGGCAGAACCCGCCGGAGCCGGTGATCGACTGGGCGCCGGAGGAGGAGACGCGCTCGGAGCCGGAGGAGGAGAAGCACCCCTTCTTCACCGGCGAGGACGACGCGGACGACGAGTACGACGACGAGCCGGCCTCCGGCCGCGGCTCGCGCGGCGACGACCGCGAACGCCGGAGCAAGGCGAAGAAACGCAAGGGCAAGAACGGCGTCGCCTGCCTGGTCGTCGCGCTCGTCCTGGCGGGCGGCGTCGGCGGCATCGGCTACTTCGGCTACCAGTTCTGGCAGGGCCAGTTCGGTGAGGCGCCGGACTACGCGGGCGGCGGCACCGGTGAGGTCCAGGTCGAGATCCCGAAGGGAGCCCTCGGGACCCAGATCGGCAACATCCTCAAGCAGGCCGGCGTGGTGAAGAGCGTCGACGCCTTCGTCTCGGCCCAGCTAAAGAACCCCAAGGGCAACTCCATCCAGGACGGCGTCTTCACGCTGAAGAAGGAGATGTCCGCCGAGAGCGCCGTCTCGATGATGCTCAACCCGGTGAGCCAGGCCAACCTCGTCATCCCCGAGGGCAAGCGGAACACCTGGGTGTACGACACCCTCGACACGCGCCTCGGACTCAAGCCGGGCACGACTAAGGACGTCGCCCGCGCGAAGGCGGACTCGCTCGGCCTGCCCGACTGGGCGAAGGGGCACGAGAACGTCAAGGACCCGCTGGAAGGATTCCTCTTCCCGGCCCGGTACCCCGTCGCCAAGAACAGCAAGCCCGAGGACGCCCTGCGCAAGATGGTGTCCCGCGCGAACCAGGAGTACATGAAGCTCGACCTGGACGCGAAGGCGAAGGAGCACGGCCTGAAGGGGCCGTGGGAACTTCTGACCGTCGCCAGCCTGGTTCAGGTCGAGGGCAAGTACAAGCACGACTTCGACAAGGTGGCGCGGGTCGTCTACAACCGGCTCAAGCCCAACAACGTGGAGACCGTCGGTCGCCTGGAGTTCGACTCGACGGTGAACTACCTCAGGGGCACGAGCACCCTCGACGTCGGCACCGTCGAGGAGATGCGCAAGATCGACGACCCGTACAACACGTACAGCGTGAACCAGAAGGGCCTCATCCCGGGCCCGATCAGCAACCCCGGCATCGAAGCGCTCAACTCCGCGATGAGTCCGGCGGACGGTCCGTGGTACTACTTCGTGTCGATCAACGAGAACAAGACCGTCTTCTCCGTGACCCTCAAGGAGCACAACCAGAACGTCGCGGAGTACGAGAAGGAACGGCAGGGGTCCGGCCAGTGAGACAGCAACGCCGCGCGGCCGTCCTCGGTTCGCCGATCGCCCACTCGCTCTCCCCGGTCCTGCACCGGGCCGCGTACGCCGAGCTGGGCCTCGACGACTGGTCGTACGACCGCTTCGAGGTCGACGAAGCCGGGCTGCCCGGCTTCGTCGGCGAGCTGGACGGCAGCTGGGCCGGGCTCTCGCTGACCATGCCGCTCAAGCGGGCGATCATCCCGCTGCTCGACGAGATCAGCGACACGGCGGCCTCGGTCGAGGCGGTGAACACCGTCGTCCTCCGCGAGGACGGGCGGCGGGTCGGCGACAACACCGACATCCCCGGCATGATCGCCGCCCTGCACGAGCGGAACGTCGAGAAGGTGGACTCGGCGGCGATCCTCGGCGCCGGCGCCACCGCCTCCTCCGCCCTCGCCGCGCTCGCCCGGATCTGCGCGGGCCCCGTCACCGCGTACGTACGGAGCGAGGCACGCGCCGAGGAGATGCGCGGCTGGGGCGAACGGCTCGGCGTGGACGTCCGTACCGCCGACTGGGACGACGCGGCGGAGGCGTTCGCCGCCCCGCTGGTCATCGCGACCACCCCGGCCGGCACCACGAACGCCCTGGCGACCGCCGTCCCCGACACCGCCGGCACACTCTTCGACGTCCTGTACGACCCCTGGCCGACCGCCCTCGCCTCGGCCTGGTCCGACCGCGGCGGCAAGGTGGTCGGCGGCCTCGACCTCCTCGTCCACCAGGCCGTCCTCCAGGTCGAGCAGATGACGGGCGTGCCCCGGGCGCCGCTCGCGGCCATGCGGGCGGCGGGGGAGCGGGCGCTGGCCGGCCGGTAGGCTCCGACCGGCGCCGAAGGGCGCTCCAATGCCACCCCGGAGCCCGAGGAGACCGTCCAGGAGGACGAGACCCGCGTCCGACAGCTGGACCGGCGACCAGGTGGACGCCCCGGACGTGGGAGGATCGGGGTGGCGGGCCAGGGCCGCGCACCCGGCCGCGTCGTCGCAGTGCCCAGGCGCGAGCATGAGGAGCATCGTTGAGCAGGTTGCGTTGGCTGACCGCTGGGGAATCCCACGGACCCGCGCTGGTCGCGACCCTGGAGGGTCTTCCCGCCGGCGTCCCGGTCACCACTGAGCTGGTGGCGGACCACCTCGCGCGGCGGCGTCTCGGCTATGGGCGCGGCGCCCGGATGAAGTTCGAGCAGGACGAGATCACCTTCCTCGGCGGCGTCCGGCACGGACTCTCCCTCGGCTCCCCGATCGCCGTCATGGTGGGGAACACGGAGTGGCCGAAGTGGGAGAAGGTCATGTCGGCCGACCCCGTCGACCCGTCCGAGCTCAAGGAGACCGGTCGTAACGCGCCGCTGACCCGGCCGCGTCCCGGGCACGCCGACCTCGCCGGCATGCAGAAGTACGGCTTCGACGAGGCCCGGCCGATCCTGGAGCGCGCCAGCGCCCGGGAGACCGCCGCCCGGGTCGCCCTCGGCGCCGTCGCCCGCTCCTTCATCAAGGAGGCCGCCGGCATCGAGATCGTCTCCCACGTCGTCGAGCTCGCCGCCGCCAAGGCGCCCTACGGCGTCTACCCGACCCCCGCCGACGTCGAGAAGCTCGACGCCGACCCGGTCCGCTGCCTCGACGCCGACGCGTCGAAGGCGATGGTCGCCGAGATCGACCAGGCCCACAAGGACGGCGACACCCTCGGTGGAGTCGTCGAGGTCCTGGCGTACGGCGTGCCCGTCGGCCTCGGCTCGCACGTCCACTGGGACCGGCGCCTCGACGCCCGGCTCGCCGCCGCCCTCATGGGCATCCAGGCCATCAAGGGCGTCGAGGTCGGCGACGGCTTCGACCTCGCCCGCGTGCCCGGCTCCCAGGCCCACGACGAGATCGTGAAGACCGACGAGGGCCTCAAGCGCACCTCCGGCCGCTCCGGCGGCACCGAGGGCGGTCTGACCACCGGTGAGCTGCTGCGCGTCCGTGCCGCGATGAAGCCCATCGCGACCGTCCCGCGCGCCCTCGCCACCGTCGACGTCGCCACCGGCGAGGCCACCGCGGCCCACCACCAGCGCTCCGACGTGTGCGCCGTCCCCGCCGCCGGCATCGTCGCCGAGGCCATGGTCGCGCTCGTCCTCGCGGACGCCGTCGTCGAGAAGTTCGGCGGCGACAGCGTCCCCGAGACCCGCCGCAACGTGCGCTCGTACCTCGAGAACCTGCGCATCCGGTGACCGCAGGACCCCTGGTCGTACTCGTCGGGCCCATGGGCTCCGGCAAGTCCACGGTGGGCGCGCTCCTGGCCGAACGGCTCGGCGTGCCCTACCGGGACACCGACGCCGACATCGTCGCCGCCGAGGGCCGCGAGATCTCCGACATCTTCGTCGAGGACGGCGAGGACCACTTCCGCGCCCTGGAACGGGCCGCGGTCGCCGCGGCCGTCGCCGAGCACGAGGGCGTCCTCGCCCTCGGCGGCGGCGCCGTCCTCGACGCCGGGACCCGGGCCCTGCTCGCCGGCCGGCCCGTCGCGTACCTCTCGATGGACGTCGACGAGGCGGTCCGGCGCGTCGGCCTCAACACCGCGCGGCCGCTGCTCGCCGTCAACCCGCGCCGCCAGTGGCGCGAGCTGATGGAGGCACGCCGCCACCTGTACACCGAAGTCGCGCGGACCGTCGTCACCACCGACGACCGCACCCCCGAAGAGGTCGCGGACGCGATCCTCGCGGCACTGGATCTGAAGAAGGACGCATGACGACGGACCAGGCAGTGACCCGTATCCAGGTCGCGGGCAGCGCGGGCACGGATCCGTACGAGGTGCTGGTCGGCCGGCAGCTGCTCGGGGAGCTCCCCGGGCTGATCGGCACCCAGGCCAAGCGGGTCGCCGTGATCCACCCGGAGGCGCTCGCCGACACGGGGGAGGCGCTCCGCGCCGACCTCGCCGACCAGGGCTACGAGACGGTCGCGATCCAGGTGCCGAACGCCGAGGAGGCGAAGACCGCGGAGGTCGCCGCCTACTGCTGGAAGGCGCTGGGCCAGACCGGCTTCACCCGCAGCGACGTCATCGTGGGCGTCGGCGGCGGCGCCACCACCGACCTGGCCGGCTTCGTGGCCGCGACCTGGCTGCGGGGCGTGCGCTGGATCGCCGTACCCACCACCGTCCTGGCCATGGTCGACGCGGCCGTCGGCGGCAAGACGGGCATCAACACCGCCGAGGGCAAGAACCTCGTGGGCGCCTTCCACCCGCCGGCCGGCGTCCTCTGCGACCTGGCGGCGCTCGACTCGCTGCCGGTGCACGACTACGTCAGCGGTCTCGCGGAGGTCATCAAGGCCGGCTTCATCGTCGACCCGGTCATCCTCGACCTCATCGAGGAGGACCCGGAGGCCGCCCGCACCCCGGCCGGTCGCCACACCGCCGAGCTGCTCGTCCGCTCGATCAAGGTGAAGGCGGAGGTCGTCTCCGGCGACCTCAAGGAGTCCGGCCGCCGCGAGATCCTCAACTACGGCCACACCCTCGCCCACGCCATCGAGAAGAACGAGCGGTACAAGTGGCGCCACGGCGCCGCCGTCTCCGTCGGCATGGTCTTCGCCGCCGAGCTCGGCCGGCTCGCCGGGCGGCTCGACGACGCGACCGCCGACCGGCACCGCGCGATCCTGGAGTCCGTCGGCCTGCCGCTCACCTACCGCGGTGACCAGTGGCCCAAGCTCCTGGAGACCATGCGGGTCGACAAGAAGTCCCGCGGCGACCTGCTGCGCTTCATCGTCCTCGACGGGATCGGCAAGCCGACCGTCCTCGAGGGCCCGGACCCGGCGGTCCTGATCGCGGCGTACGGCGAGGTGTCCGCGTGAGCGAGCCCCGTCCGGTCCTCGTGCTGAACGGCCCGAACCTGGGTCGGCTCGGCTCGCGCGAGCCCGACATCTACGGCGCCACCTCCTACAAGGGGCTCGTCGAGTCCTGCCGCACCCTCGGCGCGGAGCTGGGTTTCGACGTCGAGGTGCGGGAGACGAACGACGAGGGCGAGATGATCCGCTGGCTCCACGAGGCGGCGGACGGCTCGGTCCCGGTGGTCATCAACCCCGGGGCGTTCACGCACTACTCGTACGGGATGAGGGACGCCGCCGCCCAGCGGACCGCCCCGCTGATCGAGGTCCACATCTCCAACCCGTACACCCGGGAGGAGTTCCGGCACACCTCGGTCGTCGCGGCCGTGGCGACCGGGACGGTCGCGGGGTTCGGCATCGGTTCCTACCGGCTCGCCCTGCGGGCGCTCGCCGAAGAACTGGCCGACTGAGCCGAAGAACCGGTCGGCTGACAGGGCACCAGGGGGCGTCCCCGGCCGTTCCCCTTGTGGGGGCCGGGGGCGGTAACGTTCCGGCGCACCGGATACATCAGGCGTACGAGACGGAGTGGCACCGGATGCAGCACGCAGTGGGGGGCCCGCTGCCACCGCCCGAACGACCGGGCCAGGCACCCGGCCCCGATTTCGGCCAGGTCTCAGGGCCCGGCCGGGCTCCGGGGGCGGGGGGTGGCGCCGCCGACGCGCGTCCGCACGTGCCGCCGCCTCCGCCGGGCGCCCCGCACCAGGGCCCGCCGGCCGGGCCCAGGCTCGGGGTGCACCCGGCCGTCCAGCCCGGCGGGCCCAGACCTCCGCACCCGGCACCGCCCCCGCAGTCCGCGCCTCCCGCCCAGCCGGGAGCGCCCGGCTGGGGCGCCCCCGGAGCCGTCCCGCCGCCCTCCGACGGGTCCCGGTACCCGGGCGGCTCGGCGCACTCCGGCCAAGGCCCCCACCGCGCGGACCTCACCGGCCATGTGCCGCTGCCGCCCGTGAGCGCACCGCTCGCGCCCCCCGGGGAGCACGGCGGCGGTACGGGCGGGGCGACCCTCGCCGTCCTGCTCATCGGGCCCGCCGGCGCCGGCAAGACGACCGTCGCCCGGCACTGGGCGCAGCGCCGCCGTGTGCCCACCGCCCACATCAGCCTCGACGACGTGCGCGAGTGGGTCTGCTCCGGCTTCGCCGACCCCCAGTCCGGCTGGAACGAGCACTCCGAGGCGCAGTACCGGCTCGCCCGCCGCACCTGCGGCTTCGCCGCGCGCAACTTCCTCGCCAACGGCATCTCCTGCATCGTCGACGACGCCGTCTTCCCCGACCGGCCCGTCGTCGGCCTCGGCGGCTGGAAGCGCCATGTGGGCCCCGGCCTGCTCCCCGTCGTGCTCCTGCCCGGCCTTGAGGTCGTCCTGGAGCGCAACGCCGAGCGCAGCGGCAACAGGCGCCTCTCGGACGAGGAGGTCGCCGCCATCCACGGCAGGATGGCCGGCTGGTACGGCTCGGGCCTGACGATCATCGACAACTCCACGTACGACGTCGAGACCACCGCCCGCGTCCTCGACGACGTCCTGGCCCGCGCGATCGCCAGCCCGCCCACCTGGTGACCCCCGGCGGTGCCCGGTCGGCCGTCCAGAACAGGCCACCGCGGCCCGCTCCTCGTACGCTCGGAGCATGTCAGAGGTGTATGCGGACCGCCGTGTACGGCTGCGCGATCGGTGCGCGGCCGCGGGCAGCCCGGCGGCCCTGGTCTCCCGCCCCGCCAACGTCCGCTACCTGGCGGGCGGTTCGCCTCCCGGCGCCGTCCTCCTCGTCGGTCCCGAGCCCGACGCGGACGTCCTGCTCTGCCCCGTGGCTCCCGGCGTCGAGCCGGCCGACGGACGGCTCGACGAACTGCTCCGCCGGCAGGTCCTGCCCGCCGGCGGCGGAGATCCGGCCGTCGCCGCCGTCGACCACGCCCGCCGGGCCGGCGCCGACGCGCTCGCCGTCGAGGAGCACGACCTGACCGTGGCCCGGCACCGGGTCATGGGCGCCGTCACGCCGGGACTGCGCCTCGCCGACCTCGCCTGCGCCGTCGAGCAGCTCAGGATCGTCAAGGACGAGGACGAGATCGCCTGCCTCCGGATCGCCGCCGAGATCGCCGACCAGGCGCTCGGGGAGCTCCTGGAGTCGATCCTGGTCGGCCGGACCGAGCGCCACCTGGCCCTGGAGCTGGAGCGGCGGCTCGTCGACCACGGCGCCGACGGCGCCGCCTTCCCGACCTCGGTGGCGACCGGCCCGCACTCGGGCCGGCGTGGGCACCGGCCCACCGACCGCCGGGTCGAGGAGGGGGATTTCCTCTCCGTCTGCCTCGGCGCCGACTACCGGGGCTACCGCTGCGAGATCGGCCGCACCTTCGTCATCGGTACGACGCCCGCCGACTGGCAGATCGAGCTGTACGAGCTCGTCTTCGCCGCTCAGCGGGCCGGCCGGGAGTCGCTCGTACCGGGCGCCGGGTACCGCGACGTGGACCGGGCGGCCCGCCAGATCCTGGACGCGGCGGGGCACGCGGAGGCCGCCGTACCCCTCACCGGGCACGGGGTGGGGCTCGAAATCGACGAGGACCCGCAGCTCTCACCCTCGGCCATGGGTAAACTGGACGCTTGTGTGCCGGTCACCGTCGAACCGGGGGTCCACCTCCCGGGCCGGGGCGGGGTCCGGATCGATGACACGCTCGTCGTACGCCAGGAGGCGGACGGCGGACCCGAGCTACTCACCATCACGACCAAGGAGCTGCTCGCGCTGTAAGGCGCGTACGCCTCCACGGTCCCACGTCAGTCCAGGAGATTCCGCAACCGTGGCTTCCACGAACGACCTCAAGAACGGCATGGTGCTCAAGCTCGAAGGCGGCCAGCTCTGGTCCGTCGTCGAGTTCCAGCACGTCAAGCCCGGCAAGGGCCCGGCCTTCGTGCGCACCAAGCTCAAGAACGTGCTGTCCGGCAAGGTCGTCGACAAGACCTTCAACGCCGGTGTGAAGGTCGAGACGGCCACCATCGACCGCCGCGACATGCAGTTCTCCTACATGGACGGCGACTACTTCGTCTTCATGGACATGGAGACCTACGACCAGCTGATGGTCGAGCGCAAGGCCGTCGGCGACGCCGCCAACTTCCTCATCGAGGGCTTCACCGCCTCCGTCGCCCAGCACGAGGGCTCGGTGCTCTACGTCGAGCTCCCCGCCGCCGTCGTGCTGACGATCGAGCACACCGACCCGGGCGTCCAGGGCGACCGCTCCACCGGCGGCACCAAGCCCGCCAAGCTGGAGACCGGCCACGAGATCCAGGTCCCGCTCTTCATCACCACCGGTGAGAAGGTCAAGGTCGACACCCGCACCAGCGACTACCTCGGCCGGGTGAACGACTAACCGTGGCCGCTCGGAGCAAGGCCCGCAAGCGCGCCTTCCAGATCCTCTTCGAGGCCGACCAGCGTGGCGCCTCCGTCCAGGAGGTCCTCGCGGACCAGGTCCGGCACGCGCGGTCGGACGACCGCCAGCCGCCGGTGAGCGACTTCACCATGCAGCTGGTCGAGGGGTACGCGGCCCACGTGGCGCGGATCGACGAGCTCATCGCGACCTACGCGGTGGACTGGGACCTCGACCGGATGCCCGTCGCCGACCGGAACATCGTGCGCCTCGGCGCGTACGAGCTGATCTGGGAGGACGGGACGCCGGACGCCGTCGCGATCGACGAGGCGGTGCAGCTCGCCAAGGAGTTCTCCACGGACGAGTCCCCGACCTTCGTCAACGGTCTGCTGGCGCGCTTCAAGGACTTGAAGCCGCGTCTGCGCCGGGACGCCGACGTCTGAGTCCGTAGACGTCGGAGGTCACCGGCAGTCGTAGGGGCCCGCAGCACTCGTGCTGCGGGCCCCTACGTCGTTCCCGGGCGCTGTACGGGGGGGCGAAGGCGCCGGGTACGAAAAGCGCCGGGCCCCTGGACGTCGGATGACGTCCAGGGGCCCGGCGGTACGTTTCTGCTGTGCCCCCGTAAGGGGTCAGCTCTCCTCGTGGGCGACCGCGCGGCGCGCGTCCGCGTCAAGGACGCCCCAGCTGATCAGCTGCTCGGTGAGGACCGAGGGGGACTGGTCGTAGATGACGGCGAGGGTGCGCAGGTCGTCCTGGCGGATCGACAGCACCTTGCCGTTGTAGTCGCCGCGCTGCGACTGGATCGTCGCCGCGTAGCGCTGGAGCGGGCCCGCCTTCTCCTGCGGGACGTGCGCGAGCCGCTCCAGGTCCAGGACCAGCTTCGGCGGCGGCTCGGCGGCCCCGCCCGGGGTCGTGCCCGGCAGCAGCTCCTGCACCGGCACCCCGTAGAAGTCGGCCAGCTCGGCAAGACGCTGCACGGTCACCGCGCGGTCACCGCGCTCGTACGAGCCGACCACGACGGCCTTCCAGCGCCCCTGGGACTTCTCCTCCACCCCATGGAGGGAAAGACCCTGCTGGGTGCGGATGGCACGGAGTTTGGCCCCGAGCTGCTTTGCGTATTCGCTGGACATAACGCTCCCGGACGCTGTGACGACATGCGGCTGCGCCGCGCGGCTGGTAACTCACTGTGAGGTTACGCAGCGTTACACCTACCCGTCAAGCCGAAAGGTCCGTACCGCCCCCTCCCGGGGGACGGCGCGCCGAGCGGCGACCGGGGTGGGGGCGAGGCGCCCGTACGTCCCTGGTATCGTTGACGGCGCAATTCCGACGTCCTTTAAGAGCCGTCCCGTGAGGCGGAGAAGGAGGTCCGTTTCTTCATGGACACCCAGCAGCAGTACAGCGATGACGCACGGCCCGTTCTCGAGGCCCCCGACATCGCGCGGGTCCTCACCCGCATCGCACACGAGATCGTCGAGCGCGCCAAGGGCGCCGACGACGTGGTCCTCCTCGGCATTCCCACCCGCGGTGTCTACCTCGCCCGCCGGCTCGCCGAGAAGCTCGAATCGATCACCGGCGCCAAGATCCCGGTCGGCTCCCTCGACATCACCATGTACCGGGACGACCTGCGGATGAAGCCGGCGCGCGCCATCGGCCGCACCGAGATCCCCGGTGACGGCGTCGACGGCCGCCTGGTCGTCCTCGTCGACGACGTGCTCTTCTCCGGCCGCACCATCCGCGCCGCCCTCGACGCCCTCGGCGACATCGGCCGCCCGCGCGCCGTCCAACTCGCCGTCCTCGTCGACCGCGGCCACCGCGAGCTTCCGATCCGAGCCGACTACGTCGGCAAGAACCTCCCCACGTCGCTGCGGGAGACGGTCAAGGTCCAGCTCGCCGAGGAGGACGGTCGCGACACCGTCCTGCTCGGTTCCCGGCCCTCCGCCTAGCCGGACCGGCTTCCCCGCCGGGGCCGGGGCACCCCCCTGCGCCCTCGCACGCCCTCACACTCCCCACCACGGAGAGACACCCCGATGATGCGTCACCTCATCTCGGCCGCCGACCTCACCCGCGACGACGCCGTCCAGATCCTCGACACCGCCGAGGAGATGGCCCGGGTGGCCGACCGGCCCATCAAGAAGCTGCCGACCCTGCGCGGCCGGACCATCTGCAACCTCTTCTTCGAGGACTCCACCCGGACCCGGATCTCCTTCGAGGCCGCCGAGAAGCGCCTCTCCGCCGACGTGATCAACTTCGCGGCCAAGGGCTCCAGCGTCTCCAAGGGCGAATCCCTCAAGGACACCGCGCAGACCCTGGAGGCCATGGGCGTCGACGCGGTCGTCATCCGGCACAGCGCCTCCGGCGCCCCGTACCGCCTCGCCACCTCCGGCTGGATCGACGCCCCCGTCGTCAACGCCGGCGACGGCACCCACCAGCACCCCACCCAGGCCCTCCTGGACGCCTTCACGATGCGCCGCCGCCTGGTCGGCCGGGACACCGGGCTCGGCCAGGACCTGGCGGGCAAGCGGATCACGCTCGTCGGCGACGTCCTGCACAGCCGGGTCGCCCGCTCCAACGTCGACCTGCTGCACACCCTCGGCGCCGAGGTCACCCTGGTGGCCCCGCCCACCCTGGTCCCCGTCGGCGTCGAGACCTGGCCCTGCGACGTCTCGTACGACCTCGACCGCGTGCTGCCGAAGTCCGACGCGGTCATGATGCTGCGTGTGCAGCGAGAGCGGATGAACGCCGCCTTCTTCCCGACCGAGCGCGAGTACTCGCGGCGGTACGGGCTCGACGGCGAGCGGATGGCGAAGATGCCCGAGCACGCCATCGTCATGCACCCCGGCCCCATGGTCCGCGGCATGGAGATCACCGCCGAGGTCGCCGACTCCGACCGCTGCACGGTCGTCGAGCAGGTCGCCAACGGCGTCTCCATCCGGATGGCGGTCCTCTACCTGCTTCTGGGCGGCAACGACTCCGCCGTCACCCACACCCGCACCGAGGAGAACAAGTAACCATGAGCAAGATCCTTATCCGCGGTGCGCAGGTGCTGGGCGGCGCCGTCCAGGACGTCCTGATCGACGGCGAGACCATCGCCCAGGTCGGTACGGACCTGGGCGCCGAGGGCGCCACCGTGATCGAGGCCGACGGCCAGATCCTGCTGCCCGGCCTCGTCGACCTCCACACCCATCTGCGCGAGCCCGGCCGCGAGGACTCCGAGACCGTCCTCACCGGCACCCGCGCCGCCGCCTCCGGCGGCTACACCGCCGTCTTCGCCATGGCCAACACCCACCCGGTCGCCGACACCGCCGGCGTCGTCGAGCAGGTCTACCGCCTCGGCCAGGAGCACGGCTACTGCGACGTGCAGCCCATCGGCGCCGTCACCGTCGGCCTCGAAGGCAAGAAGCTCGCCGAGCTCGGCGCCATGCACGACTCCGCCGCCGGCGTCACCGTCTTCTCCGACGACGGCAAGTGCGTCGACGACGCCGTGATCATGCGCCGCGCCCTGGAGTACGTGAAGGCCTTCGGCGGCGTCGTCGCCCAGCACGCCCAGGAGCCCCGCCTCACCGAGGGCGCCCAGATGAACGAGGGCATCGTCTCCGCCGAGCTCGGCCTCGGCGGCTGGCCGGCCGTCGCCGAGGAGTCGATCATCGCCCGCGACGTCCTCCTCGCCGAGCACGTCGGCTCGCGCGTCCACATCTGCCACCTCTCCACCGCCGGCTCCGTCGAGATCGTCCGCTGGGCCAAGTCCCGCGGCATCGACGTCACCGCCGAGGTCACCCCGCACCACCTCCTCCTCACGGACGAGCTGGTCCGCTCGTACAACCCGGTCTACAAGGTCAACCCGCCGCTGCGCACCGAGAAGGACGTCCTCGCGCTCCGCGAGGCCCTCGCCGACGGCACGATCGACATCGTCGCCACCGACCACGCCCCGCACCCGCACGAGGACAAGGACTGCGAGTGGGCCGCGGCCGCCATGGGCATGGTCGGCCTGGAGACCGCGCTCTCCGTCGTCCAGCAGACGATGGTCGAGACCGGACTCCTCGACTGGGCCGGCGTCGCCGACCGCATGTCCTTCGCGCCCGCCCGGATCGGACGGGCCAAGGGCCACGGACGACCCGTCTCGGCAGGTGAGCCCGCGAACCTGACGCTGGTCGATCCGGCTTACCGTGGAGTCGTGGACCCCGCGGACTTCGCCTCCCGCAGCCGCAACACCCCCTACGAGGGCCGTGAGCTGCCGGGACGCGTCACCCACACCATCCTGCGGGGCCGGGCAACGGTCGTGGACGGGAAGCTGGCGTGACACCACTCATCGCAATCGCCGCAGGGACTGCCGAGCAGAAGTCGGCGGAGGTGACCGACTGGGCCGGAAGGATCGGCTGGGTCGCCGGACTGCTGCTCTTCATCGCCTTCGTGTACTGGCTGATGCGCCAGGGCTGGAAGTGGCGCGGCAGCCTCCAGTCGGACCTGCCCGAGCTCCCCACCGCGCCTCCGGCGGCCGGTGCGGCGAAACTGACTCTCAGCGGGCGCTACCACGGCTCCACCACCGCCGGGCAGTGGCTCGACCGGATCGTCGCCCACGGCCTCGGCACCCGCAGCCGCGTCGAGCTCACGCTCACCGACGCCGGGCTCGCGGTCGTACGCCCCGGGGCGAACGACTTCTTCGTCCCGGCCGAGGCCCTGCGCGAGGCCCGCCTCGACAAGGGCATCGCCGGCAAGGTCCTCGCCGAGGGCGGCCTGCTGATCGTCACCTGGACGCACGGCGACAAGCTGCTCGACTCCGGCTTCCGGTCCGACCGGGCGGCCGAGCACACCGCCTGGGTCGAGGCCATCAACTCCATGAACCCCGTAAGCACGACGGAAGGCATCGCACGATGACGACCTCCACCAGGGGAGCCGCCAAGACTCCCGCCGTACTCGTCCTGGAGGACGGCCGCACCTTCAGCGGCCGCGCCTACGGGGCCGTGGGGGAGACCTTCGGCGAGGCCGTGTTCTCCACCGGCATGTCCGGCTACCAGGAGACCCTCACCGACCCGTCGTACCACCGCCAGGTCGTGGTCATGACCGCCCCGCACGTCGGCAACACCGGCGTCAACGACGACGACCCCGAGTCCGGCCGCATCTGGGTCTCCGGCTACGTCGTCCGCGACCCCGCCCGCGTCTCCTCCAACTGGCGTGCCACCCGCACCCTCGACGAGGAGCTGGAGCGCCAGGGCGTCGTCGGCATCTCCGGCATCGACACCCGCGCCCTCACCCGCCACCTGCGCGAGCGCGGCGCCATGCGCGTCGGCATCTTCTCCGGCGACGCCTGGACGGGCGTCCGCGAGGAGGCCCTGCTCGCCAAGGTCAAGGCCCAGCCCCAGATGAAGGGCGCGAACCTCGCCGCCGAGGTCGCCACCAAGGAGCCGTACGTCGTCCCCGCGATCGGTGAGAAGAAGTTCACCGTCGCCGCCGTCGACCTCGGCATCAAGGGCATGACCCCGCGCCGGATGGCCGAGCGCGGCATCGAGGTGCACGTGCTCCCCGCCACCGCCACCGTCGAGGACATCTACGCCGTCCAGCCCGACGGAGTGTTCTTCTCCAACGGCCCCGGCGACCCCGCCACCGCCGACGGCCCCGTCGCCGTCATGCAGGCCGTCCTGGAGCGCAGGACGCCGCTCTTCGGCATCTGCTTCGGCAACCAGATCCTCGGCCGCGCCCTCGGCTTCGGCACCTACAAGCTGAAGTACGGCCACCGGGGCATCAACCAGCCCGTCCAGGACCGCACCACGGGCAAGGTCGAGGTCACCGCGCACAACCACGGCTTCGCCGTCGACGCGCCCCTCGACAAGGTCTCCGACACGCCCTACGGGCGCGCCGAGGTCTCCCACGTCTGCCTGAACGACAACGTCGTGGAAGGCCTCCAGCTGCTCGACCAGCCGGCCTTCTCCGTCCAGTACCACCCCGAGGCGGCCGCGGGCCCGCACGACGCCGCGTACCTCTTCGACCGCTTCGTAACGCTGATGGAGGCCGAGCGTGCCTAAGCGCACCGATATCCAGTCCGTCCTGGTCATCGGCTCCGGCCCGATCGTCATCGGTCAGGCCGCCGAGTTCGACTACTCCGGTACCCAGGCCTGCCGCGTCCTCAAGGCCGAGGGCCTGCGGGTGATCCTGGTCAACTCCAACCCGGCCACGATCATGACCGACCCGGAGATCGCCGACGCCACCTACGTCGAGCCGATCACCCCCGAGTTCGTCGAGAAGATCATCGCCAAGGAGCGCCCCGACGCCCTCCTGCCCACCCTCGGCGGCCAGACCGCGCTCAACACCGCGATCTCCATGCACGAGCAGGGCGTCCTGGAGAAGTACGGCGTCGAGCTCATCGGCGCCAACGTCGAGGCCATCAACAAGGGCGAGGACCGCGACCTCTTCAAGGGTGTCGTCGAGGCCGTCAAGGCCAAGATCGGGTACGGCGAGTCCGCCCGCTCGGTCATCTGCCACACCATGGACGACGTCATCAAGGGCGTCGACACCCTCGGCGGCTACCCCGTCGTCGTCCGCCCCTCCTTCACCATGGGCGGCGCCGGCTCCGGCTTCGCCCACGACGAGGACGAGCTGCGCCGCATCGCCGGCCAGGGCCTCACGCTCTCCCCGACCACCGAGGTGCTCCTTGAGGAGTCCATCCTCGGCTGGAAGGAGTACGAGCTGGAGCTGATGCGCGACAAGAACGACAACGTCGTGGTCGTCTGCTCCATCGAGAACTTCGACCCGATGGGCGTCCACACCGGTGACTCGATCACCGTCGCCCCGGCGATGACGCTCACCGACCGCGAGTACCAGCGGCTGCGCGACATCGGCATCGCGATCATCCGCGAGGTCGGCGTCGACACCGGTGGCTGCAACATCCAGTTCGCGATCGACCCGGTCGACGGCCGGATCATCGTCATCGAGATGAACCCGCGTGTCTCCCGCTCCTCGGCGCTCGCCTCCAAGGCGACCGGCTTCCCGATCGCGAAGATCGCGGCCCGTCTCGCCGTCGGCTACACGCTGGACGAGATTCCCAACGACATCACGGAGAAGACCCCGGCGTCCTTCGAGCCCACGCTCGACTACGTCGTCGTCAAGGCCCCGCGCTTCGCCTTCGAGAAGTTCCCCTCCGCCGACTCCACGCTGACCACGACCATGAAGTCGGTCGGCGAGGCCATGGCGATCGGCCGCAACTTCACCGAGGCGCTCCAGAAGGCCCTGCGCTCCCTGGAGAAGAAGGGCTCGCAGTTCACCTTCGTCGGCGAGCCCGGCGACAAGGCCGAGCTCCTCCTCGAGTCGGTCCGCCCGACCGACGGCCGCATCAACACCGTCATGCAGGCCATCCGGGCCGGCGCCACCCCCGAGGAGGTCTTCGACGCCACGAAGATCGACCCGTGGTTCGTCGACCAGCTCTTCCTGATCAAGGAGATCGCCGACGAGCTGGCCGCCGCCGAGAAGCTCCACCCGGAGATCCTCGCCGAGGCCAAGCGCCACGGCTTCTCCGACGCCCAGATCGCCGAGATCCGCGGCCTGCGCGAGGACGTCGTCCGCGAGGTCCGGCACGCCCTCGGCGTCCGCCCGGTCTACAAGACGGTCGACACCTGCGCCGCCGAGTTCGCCGCCAAGACCCCGTACTTCTACTCCTCGTACGACGAGGAGAGCGAGGTCGCCCCGCGCGAGAAGCCCGCGGTGATCATCCTGGGCTCCGGCCCCAACCGCATCGGCCAGGGCATCGAGTTCGACTACTCCTGCGTCCACGCCTCCTTCGCCCTGAGCGACGCCGGCTACGAGACCGTGATGGTCAACTGCAACCCGGAGACCGTCTCGACGGACTACGACACCTCCGACCGCCTGTACTTCGAGCCGCTGACGCTGGAAGACGTGCTGGAGATCGTCCACGCCGAGACCCTCGCGGGCCCCGTCGCCGGTGTCGTCGTCCAGCTCGGCGGCCAGACCCCGCTGGGCCTGTCGCAGGCGCTCAAGGACAACGGCGTGCCGGTCGTCGGCACCTCCCCGGAGGCCATCCACGCCGCCGAGGACCGCGGCGCCTTCGGCCAGGTCCTCGCCGAGGCCGGGCTCCCCGCCCCCAAGCACGGCACCGCGACCACCTTCGCCGGCGCCAAGGCCATCGCCGACGAGATCGGCTACCCCGTCCTCGTACGCCCCTCGTACGTGCTCGGCGGCCGCGGCATGGAGATCGTGTACGACGAGGCCCGCCTCGAGTCGTACATCGCGGAGTCCACCGAGATCAGCCCCACCCGGCCGGTCCTGGTCGACCGCTTCCTCGACGACGCCATCGAGATCGACGTCGACGCGCTCTACGACGGCGAGGAGCTCTACCTCGGCGGCGTCATGGAGCACATCGAGGAAGCCGGCATCCACTCCGGCGACTCGGCCTGCGCCCTGCCTCCGATCACCCTCGGCGGCTACGACATCAAGCGCCTGCGCACCTCCACCGAGGCCATCGCCAAGGGCGTCGGCGTGCGCGGCCTGATCAACATCCAGTTCGCCATGGCCGGCGACATCCTCTACGTCCTGGAGGCCAACCCGCGCGCGTCCCGGACCGTCCCCTTCACCTCGAAGGCGACCGCCGTCCCGCTCGCGAAGGCCGCCGCCCGCATCTCGCTCGGCGCCACCATCGCCGAGCTGCGCGCCGAGGGCATGCTGCCGAAGACCGGCGACGGCGGCACCCTGCCGCTCGACGCGCCGATCTCCGTCAAGGAGGCCGTGATGCCGTGGTCGCGCTTCCGCGACGTGCACGGCCGCGGCGTCGACACCGTCCTCGGCCCGGAGATGCGCTCCACCGGCGAGGTCATGGGCATCGACGCGGTCTTCGGTACGGCGTACGCCAAGTCGCAGGCCGGCGCCTACGGCCCGCTGCCCACCAAGGGCCGCGCGTTCATCTCGGTCGCCAACCGCGACAAGCGCTCGATGATCTTCCCGGCCCGCGAGCTCGTCGCCCACGGCTTCGAGCTGCTCGCCACCTCCGGCACCGCCGAGGTCCTCAAGCGCAACGGCATCAACGCCACGATCGTGCGCAAGCTGAGCGAGGGCGAGGGCCCCGACGGCGAGAAGACGATCGTCCAGCTGATCCACGACGGGCAGGTCGACCTGATCGTCAACACCCCGTACGGCACCGGCGGCCGCCTCGACGGCTACGAGATCCGTACGGCCGCCGTGGCCCGCAGCGTCCCCTGCCTCACCACGGTCCAGGCGCTCGCCGCGGCCGTCCAGGGCATCGACGCGCTCAACCGCGGCGACGTCGGCGTCCGCTCGCTCCAGGAGCACGCGGAGCAGCTGACCGCGGCCCGCGACTAGCAGCCCGTACGGAGAAGGGGGACACCGGCAGTACCGCGGTGTCCCCCTCTTCATGAGCACACCTGGACTCCCCGCATGTACAAGTTCTTCTTCGACCTCGTCTTCAAGCGCATGGACCCCGAGAAGGCCCACTACCTGGCCTTCCGCTGGATCCGTCTCGCCGCCCGCGTCCCGGTCCTCCGCACCTTCGTCGCCGCCGTCCTCGCACCCCGGTACGAGGAGCTGCGCACCGAGGCCCTCGGCCTCCGCATGCACGGCCCCTTCGGGCTCGCCGCCGGCTTCGACAAGAACGCCGTTGCCATCGACGGCATGTCGATGCTCGGCTTCGACCACGTCGAGATCGGCACGGTCACCGGCGAGGCCCAGCCCGGCAACCCCAAGAAGCGCCTCTTCCGGCTCGTCCCGGACCGCGCCCTGATCAACCGCATGGGCTTCAACAACGAGGGCTCCGCCGCCGTCGCCGCCCGCCTCCACGCGCGCGTACCGGTGTTCAGGACCGTCGTCGGCGTCAACATCGGCAAGACCAAGGTCGTCCCGGAGGCCGAGGCCGCCGCCGACTACGTGAAGTCGACCGAGCGCCTCGCCGCGCACGCCGATTACCTGGTCGTGAACGTCTCCTCGCCGAACACCCCCGGCCTGCGCAACCTCCAGGCCACCGAGTCCCTGCGCCCGCTCCTCACGGCCGTACGGGAAGCGGCCGACCGCACGGTGACCGACCGCCGCGTCCCGCTCCTGGTCAAGATCGCCCCCGACCTGGCCGACGAGGACGTCGACGCGGTCGCCGACCTCGCCCTCGAACTCGGTCTCGACGGCATCATCGCCACCAACACCACCATCGCGCGCGAGGGCCTCGGCCTGACGTCCGACCCGGCCCTGATCAAGGAGACCGGCGGCCTCTCCGGCGCACCCGTCAAGGAGCGCTCCCTCGCCGTCCTGCGCCGCCTCCACGCGCGCGTGGGGGACCGGCTGGTCCTCGTGGGCGTCGGCGGCATCGAGAACGCCGAGGACGCCTGGCAGCGCATCCTGGCCGGCGCCACCCTGATCCAGGGCTACAGCGCCTTCATCTACGAGGGCCCGTTCTACGCCCGCGCGATCCACAAGGGCCTCGCCGCGCGCCTCGCCGCCTCCCCGTACGCCACCCTCGCCGAGGCCGTCGGCGCCGACAACCGAAAGGCCGCCAAGTGACCCTCTCCTTCGGCACCCGTCTGCGCTCCGCCATGGACGAGCGCGGCCCGCTCTGCGTCGGCATCGACCCGCACGCCGCCCTGCTCGACTCCTGGGGCCTGACCGACGACATCGCCGGCCTCGAACGGTTCACCTTCACCGTCGTCGAGGCGCTCGCGGACACCGTGGCCGTCTTCAAGCCGCAGTCCGCCTTCTTCGAGCGCTTCGGCTCGAAGGGCATCGCCGTCCTGGAGCGCGCCGTCGCCGATCTGCGCACGGCGGGCGGCCTCGTCGTCATGGACGCCAAGCGCGGCGACATCGGCTCCACCATGGCCGCGTACGCCGAGACCTTCCTGCACAAGGACTCCCCGCTCTTCTCCGACGCGCTCACGGTCTCCCCGTACCTCGGCTACGGCTCCCTGAAGCCGGCCGTCGACCTGGCCCGCGAGTCCGGCGCCGGACTCTTCGTCCTGGCCCTCACCTCCAACCCGGAGGGCGCGGAGGTCCAGCGGGCGGTCCGCACCGACGACCCGGCCGGCCGCACGATCGGCGCGACCATGCTGGCCCACCTCGCCGCCGAGAACGCGGGGGAGACCCCGATGGGCTCCTTCGGCGCGGTCGTCGGCGCCACCCTCGGCGACCTGTCCTCGTTCGACCTGGACATCAATGGCCCCCTCCTCGCCCCCGGCATCGGCGCCCAGGGCGCGACCCCGGCCGACCTCCCCGCCGTCTTCGGCGCCGCGGTCGGCAACGTCGTCCCGAACGTCAGCCGCGGGGTCCTGCGGCACGGTCCGGACGCGGCCGCCCTGCGGGACTCGGCTCTCCGGTACGCGGACGAGATCCGCGCGGCCGTCGGCGCGTAACGGGCTCCGCGGGTAATCCGCAGGTCGGAGCCGGAGCGCCCTCGTTTCGGAGCTGTTTCGGCCCGGTGAGACGAACCGTCTCACCGGGCCGTCTCACTCCTTGACGAAAACTTGGCGCAAAACCGGGTCGTTATGCCGGAAAAGTCCCGGTCGGTCGATGCTGACCAGGACTTTTCCGCTGTTCTCGCTGACTGGAGCGGCCTCGGCCGCTAGTCTCCGGGGCAGAGCAGGCGTTCAACGCCCCCTGCGTTGTTCGTTGCTCCACTGGTGTGGGGCACTGGGTTCCTCACCGGTCCGTATCCGACAGATCGACATCCGAGGTGACGTAGGCGTGGCTCTTCCGCCCCTTACCCCTGAACAGCGCGCAGCCGCGCTCGAGAAGGCCGCCGCGGCTCGCCGGGAGCGGGCCGAGGTCAAGAATCGACTCAAGCACTCCGGCGCCTCCCTCCACGAGGTCATCAAGACCGGCCAGGAGAACGACGTCATCGGCAAGATGAAGGTCTCCGCACTGCTCGAGTCGCTCCCCGGCGTGGGCAAGGTCCGCGCCAAGCAGATCATGGAGCGCCTCGGCATCTCCGAGAGCCGCCGGGTGCGCGGTCTCGGTTCCAACCAGATCGCCTCCCTGGAGCGCGAGTTCGGCAGCACCGGCGCCTGATCCGGTGCCCGGTCCGGCTTCCGATCCGGGACATGCGTCCCGGGCACCCCGGTAGAGCTGGAATAATCGCTGCATGGCAGCAGAGGCACGTCCGCGGCTGACCGTGCTCTCCGGCCCCTCAGGGGTCGGCAAGAGCACGGTCGTCGCTCATATGCGCAAGGTCCACCCCGAGGTCTGGCTCTCGGTGTCGGCGACGACACGGAAGCCCCGCCCCGGCGAGAAGCACGGCGTCCACTACTTCTTCGTGACGGACGACGAGTTCGACAAGCTGATCGCCAACGGTGAGCTCCTCGAGTGGGCCGAGTTCGCGGGCAACCGGTACGGCACCCCGCGCGCCGCCGTCCACGAACGCCTCGACGCCGGCGAGCCCGTGCTCCTGGAGATCGACCTCCAGGGCGCGCGCCAGGTGAAGGACTCGATGTCCGAGTCGCAGCTGGTCTTCCTGGCCCCGCCGAGCTGGGAGGAGCTGGTCCGCCGCCTCACCGGGCGCGGCACCGAGTCGCCCGAGGTGATCGAGCGCAGGCTGGCGGCCGCGAAGGTCGAACTGGCCGCCGAGTCGGAGTTCGACACCACCCTGGTCAACACCTCCGTCGAGGACGTCGCACGTGAGCTGCTAACGTTGATGCTGTTGACTTCTGGGGAATGATCCCTGGTTCCCATCTTCGGAAGGTAGAGCGTGTCCTCTTCCATCACTGCGCCCGAGGGCATCATCAACCCGCCGATCGACGAGCTGCTCGAGGCCACGGACTCGAAGTACAGCCTCGTGATCTACGCGGCCAAGCGCGCGCGTCAGATCAACGCGTACTACTCCCAGCTCGGCGAGGGCCTGCTGGAGTACGTGGGTCCGCTGGTCGACACCCACGTCCACGAGAAGCCGCTCTCGATCGCCCTGCGCGAGATCAACGCGGGTCTGCTGACGTCCGAGGCCATCGAGGGCCCGGCTCAGTAAGCACGTAGCGCGTGTAACGCTTGTCACCACAGGCCCGGCGGAACATCCGCCGGGCCTGTGGTGTCTCATGAAGTCGTACGCATCCGATTCCCCAGGGGAGCTGTGACAGACGTGGCCGAGCCGAAGGTCGTTCTGGGCGTCAGCGGCGGCATCGCCGCCTACAAGGCGTGCGAGCTGCTGCGGAGGCTGACCGAGTCGGGTCACGACGTGCGCGTCGTCCCCACCGACTCCGCCCTCCACTTCGTCGGCGAGGCCACCTGGTCCGCGCTCTCCGGCCACCCGGTCTCGACCGAGGTGTGGGAGACCGTCCACGAGGTGCCGCACGTACGGATCGGCCAGGGCGCCGACCTCGTCGTCGTCGCCCCCGCCACCGCCGACATGCTCGCCAAGGCCGCCCACGGCCTCGCCGACGACCTGCTCACCAACACGCTGCTGACCGCGCGCTGTCCCGTCGTCTTCGCCCCCGCCATGCACACCGAGATGTGGGAGCACCCGGCGACCCAGGAGAACGTGGCGACCCTGCGCCGCCGCGGCGCCGTCGTCATCGAACCGGCCGTGGGCCGCCTCACCGGCGTCGACACCGGCAAGGGCCGACTGCCCGACCCGGCGGAGATCTTCGAGATCTGCCGGCGGATCCTCAGCCGCGGCGCCGCCGCCCCCGACCTCGCCGGACGCCATGTCGTGGTCAGCGCCGGCGGCACCCGCGAGCCCCTCGACCCCGTCCGCTACCTGGGCAACCGCTCCTCCGGGAAACAGGGCTACGCCCTCGCCAGGGCCGCCGCCGCCCGCGGCGCCCGGGTCACCCTCGTCGAGGCCAACACCGGCATCCCCGACCCGGCCGGTGTCGACGTCGTCCACGTCGGCACCGCGCTCCAGCTCCGCGAGGCCGTGCTCAAGGCCGTCGCCGACGCCGACGCGGTGGTCATGGCGGCCGCCGTCGCCGACTTCCGGCCGACCGTCTACGCCGCCGGGAAGATCAAGAAGAAGGACGACGGAGGCGCCCCCACCGTCGAGCTCGTCCGCAACCCCGACATCCTCGCCGAGCTCGCCGCCGACCGCGCCCTGCCGGGCCAGGTCGTCGTGGGCTTCGCCGCCGAGACCGACGACGTCCTCGCCAACGGACGCGAGAAGCTCCGCCGCAAGGGCTGCGACCTTCTCGTCGTCAACGAGGTCGGGGAGCGCAAGACCTTCGGCTCCGAGGAGAACGAGGCCGTGGTGCTCGCCTCGGACGGCGCCGAGACCCCCGTACCGTACGGTCCGAAGGAAGCGCTCGCCGAGACGGTCTGGGACCTGGTCCTGCCGCGACTGCGCGCCACGACCTGACGGGGAACAGACCGGAACGAGCCGGATTCACCCGCCCAGGGCATTCGCCAGGCGAGACACCTGGTCCATCGCCCGACCACGACCGATAGACTGTCCACGGAACGTCTTGGGGCGCAGCCCCCTGCCGGTCCGTCAACGAAGAGCCAGCAGCCGCTGCAACCCCAGGGAGCGTTGTGTCCCGTCGTCTGTTCACCTCGGAGTCCGTCACCGAGGGACACCCCGACAAGATCGCTGACCAGATCAGCGACACCATTCTCGACGCGCTGCTGCGCGAGGACCCCACCTCGCGCGTCGCCGTCGAGACGCTGATCACCACCGGCCTCGTGCACGTCGCCGGTGAGGTGACCACCAAGGCGTGGGCGGACATCCCGACCCTCGTCCGGAACAAGATCCTCGAGATCGGTTACGACTCCTCGAAGAAGGGCTTCGACGGCGCCTCCTGCGGCGTGTCGGTGTCCATCGGGTCGCAGTCCCCGGACATCGCCCAGGGCGTGGACACCGCGTACGAGAAGCGGGTCGAGGGCGATGAGGACGAGCTGGACAAGCAGGGCGCCGGCGACCAGGGCCTGATGTTCGGCTACGCGTCGGACGAGACCCCCGAGCTGATGCCGCTGCCGATCCACATCGCGCACCGGCTCTCCCGGCGGCTGACCGAGGTCCGCAAGAACGGCACCATCCCGTACCTGCGTCCCGACGGCAAGACCCAGGTCACCATCGAGTACGACGGAGACAAGGCCGTCCGTCTCGACACGGTCGTCGTCTCCTCGCAGCACGCCTCCGACATCGACCTGGAGTCGCTGCTCGCGCCCGACATCCGCGAGTTCGTCGTCGAGCACGTGCTCGCGCAGCTCGTCGAGGACGGCATCAAGCTCGACACCGAGGGCTACCGCCTCCTGGTGAACCCGACCGGCCGCTTCGAGATCGGCGGCCCGATGGGCGACGCCGGCCTCACCGGACGCAAGATCATCATCGACACCTACGGCGGCATGGCCCGCCACGGTGGCGGCGCCTTCTCCGGCAAGGACCCGTCCAAGGTCGACCGCTCGGCCGCCTACGCCATGCGCTGGGTCGCCAAGAACGTCGTCGCCGCCGGCCTCGCCGCGCGCTGCGAGGTCCAGGTCGCCTACGCGATCGGCAAGGCCGAGCCCGTCGGACTCTTCGTCGAGACCTTCGGCACCAACACCGTCGAGAACGAGAAGATCGAGAACGCCATCGCCGAGGTCTTCGACCTCCGCCCGGCCGCGATCATCCGCGACCTCGACCTGCTCCGCCCGATCTACTCCCAGACCGCCGCCTACGGCCACTTCGGCCGCGAGCTGCCGGACTTCACCTGGGAGCGCACGGACCGCGTGGACGCCCTCAAGCAGGCCGCGGGCCTGTAGGCACCTGCTGTACGCGACCGAAGCCCGGCACCCCCTGGGGGTGGCCGGGCTCCGCTCTGCCCGCTGTCGGTGGCGTCTGGTAGGTATGGGGCTGTGAGCAGCGAGAACGAGAGGTCCGAGGAACCCGCCGAGCCCGAGCAGCTCGCGCTCATCCGCGAGACCGTACGGAAGGCCAAGGTGCCGCGGGCCAAGCCGCGGACCTGGCGGGGGGCCGCCCTCGCCAAGGAACTGCCCGTGGCCCGGGTCGTGGTGGACAAGGGGTCGCTCCACCTCGACCAGTTCTTCGACTACGCGGTGCCCGAGGAACTGGACGAGACGGCACGGCCCGGCGTGCGGGTGCGGGTGCGGTTCGGCGCGGGCGCCCACCAGGTCAAGAACGGCCGGCGGGAGGGCGGACGGCTCATCGACGGCTTCCTCGTCGAGCGGCGGGCCACCTCCGACTACTCGGGTCCCCTTGCCGCGCTCGCCGACGTCGTCTCACCGGAGCCGGTCCTCGGCCCCGAGCTGCTCGGGCTCGCCCGCGCCGTCGCCGACCGGTACGCGGGAAGCCTGGCCGACGTGCTCACCCTCGCCGTGCCCCCGCGCAGCGCCCGCGCCGAGGGCCGCCTGTCCCCCGAGCCGCTGCCGCCGCCGAACGCGCCGGAGCCGGGGAGCTGGACGCGGTACGAGCGGGGGCCCGCCTTCCTGGACTCCCTCGCGAGCGGCGGGGCACCCCGGGCCGTGTGGAACGCGCTGCCGGGACCGTACTGGGCCGAGGAGATCGCCCGCGCCGTGGCCGCCACCCTCGCCTCCGGCCGGGGCGCGCTCGTCGTCGTACCCGACGGACGGGCGGCGGGGCGGGTCGACGCGGCACTCACCACGGTCCTGGGGGAGGGGCGGCACGCGCTGCTCACCGCGGAGGCGGGCCCCGAGAAGCGGTACGAACAGTGGCTCGCGGTGCGGCGCGGGGCGGTGCGGGCGGTCGTCGGCACCCGGGCGGCGATGTTCGCCCCCGTACGCGACCTCGGCCTCGTCGTCATCTGGGACGACGGCGACGGCAGCCACAGCGAGCTGCACGCCCCGCAGCCCCACGCGCGCGAGGTGCTGCTGCTCCGCGCCGCCCACGACCGGTGCGCCTTCCTCCTCGGCGGCACCGGCTGCACCGTCGAGGCCGCCCAGCTCGTCGAATCCGGATGGGCGAAGGCGCTGAACGCCGGACGGGAGCAGGTCCGCAGGGCCGCCCCGCTGATCCGGACCGTCGGCGACGGGGAACTCGCCCGCGACGAGGCCGCGCGCGCCGCCCGGCTGCCCTCGCTGGCCTGGCAGACCGTACGGGAGGGGCTGAAGACCGGGCCGGTGCTCGTCCAGGTGCCCCGGCGCGGATACGTGCCGAGGCTGGCCTGCGAGCGGTGCCGGACGCCCGCCCGCTGCCGCCACTGCGCCGGGCCCCTCGAGGCCCCCGAGCAGCGTGAGCTGCACTGCGGCTGGTGCGGCCGCGGCGCCCCCGACTGGCACTGCCTGGCGTGCGGCTCGACCCGGCTGCGGGCCCAGGTGGTCGGCGCGCGGCGGACGGCGGAGGAGCTCGGCCGGGCGTTTCCCGCGGTGCCGGTCCGGACCTCCGGGCGCGACCACGTCCTGGACAGCGTGCCGGGGCGCCCCGCGCTCGTCGTGTCCACCCCAGGCGCCGAGCCCGTCGCCGAAGGCGGCTACGCGGCCGCGCTGCTCCTCGACGGCTGGGCCATGCTCGGCCGACCCGACCTGCGGGCGGGCGAGGAGGCGCTGCGCCGCTGGATCGACGCGGCCTCGCTCGTACGGGGCCAGGCCGAGGGCGGCACCGTGGTCGTGGTCGCCGAGCCGACGCTCCGGCCGGTCCAGGCGCTGGTCCGCTGGGACCCGGTCGGGCACGCCCAGCGGGAGCTGGCCGAGCGGGCCGAGCTGGGCTTCCCGCCGGTCTCCCGGATGGCCGCGGTGACGGGCCCCCCGGAGGCGGTCGAAGGCTTCCTCGCGGCGGCCGGTCTGCCTCCGGACGCCGAGGTGCTCGGCCCGGTACCGCTGCCCGTGGTCCGACCCGGCGGCCCGCGCCGCCCCGGCGACCCGCCGCCGGGCGAGCAGTGGGACCGCGCCCTGGTCCGGGTCCCACCCGGCAGCGGCGCGGCCCTGGCGGCGGCGCTGAAGCAGGCGAGGGCGGGCCGGCTCGCGCGCGGCGGCGGGGACCCGGTGCGGATCAGGATCGACCCGCCGGACATCGGCTGAGGGGCGGGTGCGGGTTCGCGGGGGCCCGCCGGGTACGCGGGACGGCCGCCTGCCCCTGGTGGGGTGGGCGGCCGTTCGGGTGTGCCCGGGTCAGCCGTTGCGCGGGCCCGGGAAGGCCGGCGGGCGCGGGTCCTCGCGGAGGGCGGCGCTGCCAGAGGTGGGCTGCGGGGGCATCGAGCGGGCCGCGGGGACCGAGGGGATCGTGCGGGTCACGCCCGGCTCGACGATCGGGTCCTGGTCGACGACCGTGCCCGGCTGGGGCGCGCGGCGCGCACCGTAGCGGCGGTGGACGGCCTGCTTGGTGACGCCGAGCGCGGAGCCCACCGCGTCCCAGGAGAAACCGAGCGAGCGGTCGAAGTCGACCGCGGCGGTCACCAGGGTCTCGACGCTGTCCCGCAGCTCCTGGGCGAGACGTACGGTCGGGGCGGGGGCCCGCCCGTAGACGACGAAGCCCGTGGACGGACCGGAGCGGCGAGGGCGGTAGACATTGCCCAGCTGGGCCGTGAGCGTGCGCAGTGCGTCCACCTGCCGCCGGACCCGCTCGATGTCCCGCACCAGCAGGTGCAGACTCGCCCGAGCCTGGGCGTCGTGGGTTGCGTGGTCGGCCATGTGAAAGCCTCTCGAACCGGCATGTAAGGGGAAGGGCCGCAAGGGGAACGGCGACCCGATTCGGTCAATCTCTCTTGACCAACGCGCCACCAGGAGTTGGGTCACGCTGCGGGGGCGTACACGCATATGCGCGGGGCGCTCGTCCTCCCGTACGCCCCCTCCACAAGACCCCCCTAGACTGGTGCGCTGCCCGTAAAGCCCCCGGACAGACAGGCAGTCGCCACCCATGAAGCTCGTCTTCGCAGGCACCCCCGAGGTCGCCGTTCCCGCCCTGGACGCCCTGCTCTCCTCCGGCCGGCACGAGGTCGCCGCCGTGGTCACCCGGCCGGACGCGCCGGCGGGGCGCGGCCGGCGGCTCGTCGCCAGCCCGGTGGCCCAGCGGGCGGAGGAGGCCGGGATCGAGGTCCTCAAGCCGGCCAGGCCCCGTGACGAGGAGTTCCTTGCCCGGCTGCGGGAGATCGCGCCGGACTGCTGCCCGGTCGTCGCGTACGGCGCGCTGCTGCCGAAGGTCGCCCTCGACATCCCGGCCAGGGGTTGGGTCAACCTGCACTTCTCGCTGCTGCCGGCGTGGCGGGGCGCGGCGCCCGTGCAGCACTCGCTGATGGCGGGCGACCAGGTGACGGGCGCGTCGACCTTCCTGATCGAGGAGGGGCTCGACTCGGGGCCGGTCTACGGCGTCGTCACCGAGGACGTCCGTCCCACCGACACGAGCGGTGACCTGCTCACCCGGCTCGCGTTCGCGGGCGCCGGGCTGCTCGCCGCGACCATGGACGGCATCGAGGACGGGGCGCTCCAGGCCGTCCCGCAGCCCGTCGAGGGCATCACCCTCGCCCCGAAGATCCAGGTCGAGGACGCGCACGTCGACTTCGCCGCCCCCGCGCTCCGGGTCGACCGGGTGGTCCGCGGCTGCACCCCGGCCCCCGGCGCCTGGACCGTCTTCCGCGGCGAGCGCCTCAAGCTGATCCAGGTCACCCCGCTGCCGGACCGCACCGACCTCGCCCCGGGCGAGCTCGCGGTCGGCAAGAACAACGTGTACGCGGGCACCGGCTCGCACGCCGTCGAACTCCTCTGGGTCCAGCCCCAGGGCAAGAAGCCGATGAAGGCGGCGGACTGGGCCCGCGGGGTGCGGATCGCTCCTGGTGAGCGGCTGGGCGCGTAGCGGGGGTGCTGCCCCTTCCCGAGGGCTCCTGGTGGGACTGGGAGGTCCGCTCCTACGACGGCAGCCGGCTCACCCTGGCCGCCGGCCACGACCTCTCGTACCACCACGGGCTCGAAGTCGTCTTCACGGACACCCTCTACGTCCGGTGTCCGATGCACTTCATGGATCCGGAATTCCGCGCGCCCACGCCGGGGGAGCGTGCGGAGGTCGCCCGTCTCGTCGGAGCCGAGCCGCCCGTGCTCGTCGCCTTCGAGGCGGACGGCGGCGGCACCGAGCCGGCCGTGTGCCTGGTCGCGGCCGAGGACTGGGCGATCCGTCAGGGGCGTTTTCCCCGGTAGACGTCGGCAGACGTAGGCTTGGGGGGTTGGACCTCTTCTTTTCTTCACGCGGAGCACCTTTGAGCGAGCAGGCACGTCGCCGTCCCCCCAAGCCCTACCGGCGGCCCCAGAAGGACCCCGTCCGGATGCTCGCCTTCGAGGCGTTGAGGGCGGTGGACGAGCGGGACGCCTACGCCAACCTGGTGCTGCCGCCGCTGCTGAAGAAGGCTCGGGAGAAGGGCGACTTCGACGCGCGGGACGCGGCGCTCGCGACCGAGCTGGTGTACGGGACGCTGCGCCGCCAGGGGACGTACGACGCGATCATCTCCGCCTGCATCGACCGCCCACTGCGCGAGGTCGACCCGCCCGTGCTCGACGTGCTCGCGCTCGGCGCGCACCAGCTGCTCGGCACCCGGATCCCCACCCACGCCGCCGTCTCCGCCAGCGTCGAGCTGGCCCGGGTGGTGCTCGGCGACGGGCGGGCCAAGTTCGTGAACGCCGTCCTGCGGAAGATCTCGCAGCAGGACCTCGACGCCTGGGTGGCGCAGGTCGCCCCGCCGTACGACAAGGACCCCGAGGACCACCTCGCCGTCGTCCACTCGCACCCCCGCTGGATCGTCTCGGCGCTCTGGGACTCCCTCGGCGGCCCCCGCGCCGGGATCGAGGACCTCCTGGAGGCCGACAACGAGCGCCCCGAGGTCACCCTCGTCGCCCGCCCCGGCCGCTCCACCACGGAGGAGCTCGCCGCGGCCACCGAGACCCTGCCGGGCCGCTGGTCCCCGTACGCCCTGCGGATGGCCGAGGGCGGCGAGCCCGGCGCCATCGAGGCGGTGAAGGACGGCAGCGCCGGCGTGCAGGACGAGGGCAGCCAGCTCGTCGCGATCGCCCTCGCGAACGCGCCCCTCGACGGCCCCGACTCCCGCTGGCTCGACGGCTGCGCGGGCCCCGGCGGCAAGGCCGCCCTCCTCGCCGCCCTCGCCTCCGAGCGGGGCGCCTTCCTGCTCGCCTCCGAGAAGCAGCCGCACCGCGCCCGCCTCGTCGAGCGCGCGCTCGCGGGCAACCCCGGCCCGTACCAGGTGATCGCCGCCGACGGCACCCGCCCGCCGTGGCGCCCCGGCTCCTTCGACCGGGTCCTCATGGACGTGCCGTGCTCGGGCCTCGGCGCCCTGCGCCGCCGCCCCGAGGCCCGCTGGCGCCGCCGCCCCGACGACCTGGACGGCTTCGCCCCGCTCCAGCGCGCACTCCTCACCGAGGCGCTGAGCGCGGTGCGCGTCGGCGGTGTCGTGGGGTACGCGACCTGCTCCCCGCATCTCGCGGAGACCCGGGTCGTCGTCGACGACGTCCTGAAGAAGACCGGCGGCGCCGAGCTGATCGACGCCCGCCCGCTGCTGCCGGGCGTACCGGCGCTCGGCGAAGGACCCGACCTCCAGCTCTGGCCGCATCTGCACGGTACGGACGCCATGTATCTGGCGCTGATCCGCCGGACCGCCTGAGCGTTCGGGCGGTGAGTCCCACCGTCCGCCCGCAATCTCCCGGTCTGTACGGGTCACCGGCTCGTCGCTTCGTACCGAAAGTGGTCTGGACCGGTACCGAAACCGCTCGGCGGCAAAGAAGTACCCAAGAACGTGGGAGGCTTGGCCCATGGCGCAGATCTACCCCAGCATCCTGTCCGCGGACTTCGCCCGGCTCGCCGAGGAGGCGAAGGCCGTCGACGGGGCGGACTGGCTGCACGTCGACGTGATGGACAACCACTTCGTGCCCAACCTCACCCTGGGCGTGCCGATCGTGGAGTCGCTCGCCCGCGCGACCGACACCCCCCTCGACTGCCACCTGATGATCGAGGACCCCGACCGGTGGGCGCCCCAGTACGTGGAGGCGGGCGCCGGCTCGGTGACCTTCCACGTCGAGGCCGCTGCCGCGCCCGTCCGGCTCGCCCGCGAGATCCGGGCCAAGGGCGCGCGGGCCTCGATGGCACTCAAGCCGGCCACGCCCATCGAGCCGTACGAGGACCTGCTCCCCGAGCTCGACATGCTGCTGATCATGACGGTCGAGCCCGGCTTCGGCGGCCAGGCCTTCCTCGACATCATGCTGCCCAAGATCCGCCGTACCCGGGAGCTGATCTCCAAGCACGGTCTCGAACTGTGGCTCCAGGTCGACGGCGGGGTCGCCGAGTCCACGATCGAGCGGTGCGCAGAGGCCGGCGCCGACGTCTTCGTCGCGGGTTCCGCGGTCTACGGCGCGGCGGACCCCGCCGCCGCCGTCGCCTCCCTCAGGGCCCGCGCGGACGCCGTGACGGCCACCGCCCCCTGGGCGTGTGGCCACTGAGCCTCCGGCGGATGAACGCGGCCCGTCGGGCTGTGGACAGGACTGATCAAGGCCCGCCGGATCTGACAGGATGGAACGGCGAGCCCAGAGTGTGAACGTAAACAGCGGTACGTAAGCAGCGGTACGTGAACGGCAGTGAGGAGATCGCGGTGGCGGGTATGTCGGCGGGACGGTCAGCCCTGCGGATGGGCCCCGCGGAGCTGGTGCAGGCGGCGGCCATGGCCCGCCGCTTCTACCTCGAGGGCAAGTCGAAGATCCAGATCGCCGAGGAGTTCGGCGTGAGCCGCTTCAAGGTGGCCCGGGTCCTGGAGACCGCCCTGGAGCGCGACCTCGTGCGCATCGAGATCCGCGTACCGGCCGAGCTGGACGCCGAGCGCTCCGACGCGCTCCGCGCCCGCTACGGGCTCCGTCACGCCGTCGTCGTCGAGTCCCCGGCGGAGGGCGAGGACGAGTCGCCCGACCCGGAGAACCTCGGCGAGGTCGCGGCCGACCTCCTCGGCGAGCTGGTCGCCGAGGGCGACGTCCTGGGCCTGGCCTGGGGCCGCTCCACCATCCACATGGCGGCGGCCCTCGACCGGCTGCCCCCGTGCACGGTCGTTCAGCTCACCGGGGTGTACGACGCCGGGACCGCCGAGCGCGGCTCCGTCGAGGCGGTACGCCGCGCCGCCCAGGTCTCCGGCGGCGAGGCCCACCCGATCTACGCGCCGATGCTGCTGCCCGACCCGGCGACGGCGGCCGCCCTGCGCAGCCAGACCGGTATCGCGCGGGCCTTCGAGTACTTCGACAAGGTGACCGTCGCCTGCGTCTCCATCGGCTCCTGGGAGCCGGGCATCTCCACCGTCCACGACATGCTCTCCGACGAGGAGCGCGCCCACTACGCCTCGCTCGGCGTCGCCGCGGAGATGTCCGCGCACCTCTTCGACGCCGAGGGCCGCCGGGTCGGCCGTGACCTGGGCGAGCGCTGCATCACCGTCGAGGCGGACCGGCTGCGCCGTATCCCCGAGGTCGTGGCGATCGCGGGCGGGCAGCGCAAGGCGGCGGCGATCGGGGCCGTGCTCCGCTCCGGACTCGTCACCAGCCTGGTGACCGACCGGGCCGCGGCGGACTTCCTGCTCACCGACTCGAGCCCGGGCACGCACCCGGCCCTCGACCGGACGGACCCGGACGGCAGCTGAGGCCCCGACGGGGGTCGGACCGGGCCGACTGAGGGGGTCGGACCGGCCGACTGAGGCGGTGGCGGACCTGGGCCCGCTTGGGCGGTGTAGGCCCGTACCCGCTGAGGCGGCGCGTCCGTCCCGTGCGGCCGGTGGCGCGGTGGCAGCATCGGGGCCATGACCCTCAGGTGCGCACGGGCCGTGCTCGCGCTGTTCGCCGGCCTCTCGCTCCTCCTCACCGGGTGCTCGGGCGGCGGCGGCGAGAGCACCTCCGCCCCGCGCAGCTTCTCGGCATCGCCGAGCAGGGCCTCCACGCTGCCCGTGGTGCAGGCCGCGGACCTGCCGCCCGAGGCACGCGAGACGCTGGCGCTCATCGCGCGCGGTGGGCCCTTCCCGTACGCCAAAGACGGGGCGGAGTTCGGCAACTTCGAGCGGATCCTGCCGCGGCGCCCGCGCGGCCACTACCGCGAGTACACGGTCAGGACGCCCGGCGAACGGGATCGCGGGGCCCGGCGCATCGTCACCGGCCTGAGCGGGGAGACGTACTACACCGACGACCACTACCAGAGCTTCCGGGAGGTGGTCGGAGCATGAACGCGACCCACGGCACGGGCCACGGGGCCCCCGACCTTTCCCGCCCCGTCGTGCTCGACCTGCACGGAGTCACCGACAAGACCACCTTCATGAACCGCTGCGTACGCGCCCTCCCGCTACCGGTCTGGTTCGGGCGCAACTGGGACGCCCTCGCCGACAGCCTCGCCGATATGCGCCGCCCCATGGCGATCGTGGTCACCGGCTGGCAGGCTTATGCCGAGGCAAGCCCCGACGAGTGGGCGACCGCCGAGGAGGTCTTCTCCGCGGCGGCCCGCGCCAGCGCCGAGGGCCTCACCGTCCTCCTCTCGCTCGGCGGTTTGGAGGATCCGACAGGCAGGCCCCCGCAAGACTCGGACGAATAGCCCGGGGTCGGTATCCGTACCGGCGTGGGAGAATGAACTACGTGCTTTTTCCCCTGGCTGAAATGCCTAGGGGCCGATCCGAACGACTGGGATGTCAGCACGTGCGTTTCCTCAATGACGTCAAGCCGCCCTACGACCTGACGTACGACGATGTGTTCATGGTGCCGAGCCGCTCGGCCGTCGGTTCCCGCCAGGCGGTGGACCTCTCCTCGCCCGACGGAAGCGGGACGACGATCCCGCTGGTCGTCGCCAACATGACCGCCATCGCCGGCCGCCGGATGGCCGAGACCGTCGCCCGCCGCGGCGGCATCGTCGTCATCCCGCAGGACATCCCGATCGAGGTCGTCACCGACGTCATCGCCTGGGTCAAGAGCCGCCACCACGTGCTCGACACCCCGATCGTCCTCGAGCCGCACCAGACCGTCGCCGACGCGCTGTCGCTGCTGCCCAAGCGCGCCCACGACGCCGGTGTCGTCGTCGACGAGAACCGCCGCCCCGTGGGTGTCGTCACCGACGCCGACCTCTCCGGCGTGGACCGCTTCACGCAGCTCTCCGAGGTCATGTCCAAGGACCTGCTGCTCCTGGACGCCGACATCGACCCGCGCGAGGCGTTCAACACCCTCGACGCGGCCAACCGCCGCTACGCTCCGGCCGTCGACGCGGACGGCAAGCTCGTCGGCATCCTCACCCGCAAGGGCGCGCTGCGCGCGACGCTCTACAGCCCGGCCGTCGACAAGAACGGCCAGCTGCGCATCGCCGCCGCCGTCGGCATCAACGGCGACGTGGCGGGCAAGGCCAAGCAGCTGCTCGACGCAGGCGTCGACACGCTGGTCATCGACACCGCGCACGGCCACCAGGAGTCGATGATCTCCGCCATCCGGACCGTACGGGCGCTCGACCCGCACGTCCCGATCGTCGCGGGCAACATCGTCGCCGCCGAGGGCGTCAAGGACCTCATCGAGGCGGGCGCCGACATCATCAAGGTCGGCGTGGGCCCCGGTGCCATGTGCACCACCCGCATGATGACCGGCGTCGGCCGCCCGCAGTTCTCGGCCGTCCTCGAGTGCGCCGCCGAGGCGAAGAAG
The DNA here is from genome assembly GCF_040295605.1 of Streptomyces sp. NPDC002773. Taxonomy (NCBI): domain Bacteria; kingdom Bacillati; phylum Actinomycetota; class Actinomycetes; order Kitasatosporales; family Streptomycetaceae; genus Streptomyces; species Streptomyces sp. NPDC002773. The sequence continues at coordinate 69,219 of NZ_JBEOVO010000013.1, read as the reverse complement.
TACGGCAAGCACGTCTGGGCCGACGGTGGTGTCCGGCACCCGCGCGACGTCGCCATGGCGCTCGCCGCCGGCGCCTCCAACGTGATGATCGGCTCCTGGTTCGCCGGTACGTACGAGTCCCCCGGCGACCTCCAGCACGACGCCAAGGGGCGCGCGTACAAGGAGTCCTTCGGTATGGCCTCCGCGCGCGCGGTCCGGAACCGGACCTCGGACGAGTCCGCCTACGACCGCGCTCGCAAGGCGCTGTTCGAGGAGGGCATCTCCACCTCGCGCATGTTCCTCGACCCGGCCCGTCCGGGCGTCGAGGACCTGATCGACTCGATCATCGCGGGCGTCCGGTCCTCCTGCACCTACGCCGGTGCCGGCTCGCTCGCCGAGTTCGAGGAGAAGTCCGTGGTCGGCATCCAGTCCGCCGCGGGCTACGCCGAGGGCAAGCCGCTGCACGCCAGCTGGAGCTAGCAGTTCCTCGCCGCCGCACACCGTGGGCCCCCGGGACACCTCTCCCGGGGGCCCACGCTGTTCCCGCAGACCGAGCGTTCCCCCACCCAACGGCTGCGCGGGGCGGCGCCCGCCCGTCCGGGCGCCACGCCCCGCCGTGTGGGCAATCGTCCCGCAGGGCGGGACGGGTGGGCACACGGGACGGCGCCCCCTTGCCGGGCCTAGGCTCCTGCGCCTGGACGTGCACCACGGGTGCGGCGCCGTCGTGGGTCGTGCCCACCCGTTCCGCCCCGCGGAACGCCTGCCCACAACGGGGGGGTGACGCCGTCGTGGGTTGTGCCCACCCGTTCCGCCCTGCGGAACGCCTGCCCACAACGGGGGGGTGACGCCGTCGTGGGTTGTGCCCACCCGTTCCGCCCTGCGGAACGCCTGCCCACAACGGGCGGTGCGGCGCCGTCGTGGGTTGTGCCCACCCGTTCCGCCCCGCGGAACGCCTGCCCACAACGGGGGGGTGACGCCGTCGTGAGGCGCAGGTGCCCACAGCCGCGCCCCCTCCCGGCTAGGGCTCCCGCGCCCCCGGTACATGCGGCCCCAGCGCCTCCGCCACCGCCGAAGCGATCCGCGCATGCCCCCGGTCGTCCGGGTGCAGCCCGTCCGCCAGGTGCTCCGGGCCGAGCAGCGGCCGCCCAGGCAGCACCAGGAGCCGTCCGTCGCCCTCCGCCGCCAGGTCCCGGCCGGCCCGCTCCATGGCCCTGCGCAGCTCCGTGAGGGTGGCCCCCAGGGCGTTGCGGGTGTGCTCGGCCTCCGGGCGCAGGACAGGCGAGACGATGAGCAGGGGGGTGTCCGGGTGCCCCTGCCGCACGAGGCCGACGAACGCCCGGACGGTGGCGTACAGCCAGTCGGCCGTCGCGGGCACCCGGGACCAGCAGTTCGTGCCGAACGCGAGGGTGATCACCTCGCCGGGCAGCCGCGCCAACTGCTCGGCGAGCGGCAGCTCGCCCCGCGCCCCTCCCGCGTACCCGAGGTTCACCGCGTCGAGTCCGAGCAGCCGTCCCGCCGTCGCGGGCCAGGAGTGGGCGGGGCGGGTCGACCACCAGCCCTCGGTGATCGAGTCGCCGTGGACCAGCCAGCGCGGCCGGACCGGGGCGGGGGAGAGGGCGCCGCCGACGGCCCGCAGGGCGAGCGGCACCGGCGCCTGCCCCTCCGGGAGGTGGAGGGTGAAGACACCGCCGCCCGGGGGCAGCGGGAGCGTGACGGTCGCCTCGGCGGCCGGTGCGGCGCAGGTCTCGCCGACGAACCGCGTCCCGCTCCACAGGGCGAAGCAGTGGCGCAGCCCGGCGAGTGGGTCGCCCGCCTCCGGGACGGTGGCCCGGTACCGCAGCCGCACCGCGCGCGTACCGGGCTCGGCGGTGAACTCGAGCCGTACGCCGATGGGCAGCGCGGCCCGCTCGGCGATGTCCCACGGCAGCCGGTCCAGGTCGGCGGGATCCGCCCGCACGGGCCGGCCGCCGTCCAGCCAGGCCGTACCGCGCAGGAAGGGTGCCGGGTCGAGCCAGCCCGCCGGGGCCTCCGTCCGAGGGGTGGTCAGGGGCTCGCAACGTCCGTCATCCGTCATGAGGAGTCCATGCGCGCGCGGGCACCGGTTCACACCCGGATGTGTCGATTCATGCGGGGGCGCGCAATGTTTCCCCGTCCGGGCGCGAAGCGCGCAATGATCGTTCGGTACTGCGCAACAACCCTGCATTACGAGTGCGAACCCAGGGCGTTTAGGCTCGTGCCTCGTACCAGGAGTGGCGGCGACCGTCTGCTCGGCGGTTCCCCTTCCCCCGTGGGCCTGACTCGTCATGTCCACGTACCGCCGCGGTCCTCGCCCCGCCTACAGGCAGCGATAAGGAGCCTCCGCAGTGCTGGACCACGGCGCAGCCCCACCGGTCGTCGACACGGCCACCCCCAAGACCTCCGCTCTCGGCGCGCTCACCCGTCGCAAGCCGGTGGAACAGCTGGTCGCAGAGGGTGGGCAGGGTGAGGGAGGCAACCTCCGCCGCTCGCTCTCCATGTGGCAGCTGACCATGATCAGCATCGGCGCCACGCTCGGTACCGGCATCTTCGTCGTCCTCGGCGACGCCGTCCCCGAGGCCGGTCCCGCGGTCACCCTCGCCTTCGCCATCGCGGGCCTCGCGGCCCTCTTCTCGGCCCTCTCGTACGCCGAGCTGGCCGGCTCCATACCGGTTGCGGGTTCCTCCTACTCGTACGCTTACGCAACGATGGGTGAACTCGTCGCCTGGGTCTGCGGCTGGTGCCTGGTCCTGGAGTACGGCGTTTCGGTCGCCGCCGTGGCCGTCGGCTGGGGCGAGTACCTCAACGAGCTGCTCGACGGCACCATCGGCGTCACCATCCCCGCGATGCTCTCCTCCGCCCCGGGCGAAGGCGGCGTGATCAACCTGCCCGGCCTCATCGTGGTCCTGCTCGCCATGGTGTTCCTGCTCGGCGGCGCCCGTGAGTCCGCCGTGGTCAACACGATCATGGTCTTCGTGAAGATCGCCGCGCTCGTGCTCTTCTGCGCCATCGGCTTCATGGGCTTCAAGTCCGGCAACTACGCCGACTTCATGCCGCTCGGCATGGCCGGCGTCGGCGCCGCCGGGGCCACCCTCTTCTTCTCGTACATCGGCTTCGACGCCGCCTCCACCGCCGGTGAGGAGGCGAAGAACCCCAAGCGCGACCTGCCCCGCGCGATCATGCTGTCGCTGCTCATCGTCACCGTGCTCTACGTGGCGGTCGCGGCCGTCGCCGTCGGCGCGTGGAACTGGAAGGACTTCGACGGCTCCGAGGCCACTCTCGCCGCGATCATGAACGACGTCAGCGGCCAGAAGTTCTGGGGCACCCTGCTCGCCGCCGGCGCCGTCATCTCGATCGCCAGCGTGGTGCTCACCGTGCTCTACGGCCAGACCCGCGTGCTCTTCGCGATGTCCCGCGACGGCCTCGTCCCCAAGGTCTTCGCCAAGGTCAACACCAAGACCGGCACCCCCCGCGTCAACACCGTCATCGTGTCGCTGTTCTGCGGCGCCCTCGCCTCCGTCATCCCGCTGGGCAAGCTCGTCGACGCCACCAGCATCGGCACCCTCTTCGCCTTCGCCCTGGTCAACGTCGCGGTGATCGTGCTGCGCCGCACCCGCCCAACCATGGACCGCACCTTCCGCGTGTCGCTCGGCTGGACCTTCCCGATCCTCGGCTTCGTGGCCTGTGCGTACCTCATGTACAACCTGGACGCGGTCACCTGGACGGTCTTCGGTTGCTGGATGGCCGCGGGCCTCGTGTTCTACTTCCTGTACGGCATGCGCCGCTCCCGACTGGCCACCGCGCCGGCCGTGGCAGGGACCTCAGCAGAGAAGTGATCCACCCGTAGTGCGACTCAACGACCTCGACGAACGCATCGTCCACGCCCTCGCGGAAGACGCCCGCCGCAGCTACGCCGACATCGGCTCGCTCGTCGGACTCTCCGCGCCCGCCGTGAAGCGGCGCGTGGACCGGCTCCGGGCCGAGGGCGCCATCACCGGATTCACCGTACGGGTGGACCCGGCGGCGCTCGGCTGGGAGACCGAGGGCTTCGTCGAGATCTACTGCCGCCACAACACCTCGCCGAACGACATCCGGCGAGGTCTGGAGCGGTACCCCGAGGTGGTGTCCGCGTCGACCGTCACCGGCGACGCGGACGCCGTCGTCCAGGTCTTCGCCTCGGACATGCGGCACTTCGAACGGGTCCTGGAGCGGATCGCGGGCGAGCCGTTCGTGGAGCGCACCAAGTCCGTCCTGGTGCTCTCGCCGCTGCTGCGGCGCTTCTCCTCGGGCTCGCCCGCGTAGACCTACCGGCGTAACCCTGCCGCGTAGCCCTACCGGCGCAACCCCGCCGGGGCCGTCCCCGCCGCCGTCACTCCTTCGGGTAGTCGAACTTCCACGGCAGGACGTGGAAGTCGCCGGTGCCGGGCGTGACCCTCTCGTACGGCGCCGCGCTGTTGCACGGCGGCACCTGGTCCTTCGTCGGGTCGGAGGCGAGCCAGCTGTAGCCGAGCCGATCGTGCTTGCCGTCGTCGTGCACCGACACCCCGACCCGCTTGTCCTTGAGTCCGGGTACGTCGGTCTCGACGACGATGCCCGTCACGGTGGCCACCTTGCCGCCCGTCGCGAGGCAGTCGACCTCCACGGTCGCGGAGCCGCCCTCGCCGTTCTTGTAGTGGCTGTAGCGGAACGTGCCCGTGGCCTTCAACGGATCGTTCCGATCCTTCGCCGCGAGATGCGCGTCGAACGTGAAGGTGATGTCGTCCCCGGCCGGCCGGTACAGCTCGGCCGAGCCGGTCAGCGCCGCCGCCTCCCGGGGAGCGCCCTTCCCGTCCCCCGAGGCGACGGCGGAGCCCGCGGCCCCCGCCGTGATCAGCAGGGCGGCGGCGAGTGCGGCGGTCTTCGTACGACGGTTCATGGTGATCCGGTCCTTCTCGTTGAGGTCTTCCCGACGACCACCACTCTTCCGCGCGGCCCGCGCCGGGACGTCGCGCCCGGGAACGGTTCCCCTCTCCGCCGCGCGGCGGGGCACCCGTACGACCCCGGTCGGAGCCGTACGCAACGAATCGCCGCGCGATCCTCGGATCGCGCAACGGTTCGACGGTCGGTCCGCAACGCTCCCGCCTTGTCCCGGCAGAGCGCGGAACCGTACCGTTTTTGACGTCTTCCCCTTGTACTTTCGACCCCCGAGGATCACTCATGCCCGCGCTGCGCACCGCCCTGCTCCAGAGCTCCGGCGAGCTCGGTGACGTGGCCGCCAACCTCAAGATCCTCGACGAGGCCGCCGCCCGCGCGGCCGCCGCGGGCGCGGGCGTGCTGCTCGCCCCCGAGCTCTTCCTCACCGGGTACGCCATCGGCGCCGACATGGCGCGCCTGGCCGAACCGGCCGACGGCCCCTCCGCCCGCGCCGTCGCCGCCATCGCCGTGCGCCACGGCCTGGCCGTCGGCTACGGCTACCCGGAGCGGAACACCGAGCGGCACGGCGTGCTCCACAACTCCGCCCAGCTCATCGGCGCCGACGGCGAGGTGCTCGCGCGGTACCGGAAGACCCACCTCTACGGCGGCTTCGAGACCCAGTGGTTCACGCCCGGCGAGGACAGCGTCGTGCAGGCGGAGCTCGGCGGGCTCACCGTCGGACTGATGATCTGCTACGACGTCGAGTTCCCAGAGAACGTCCGGGCGCAGGCGCTGGCCGGTACGGACCTTCTCCTCGTACCGACCGCCCTCATGCACCCCGCCGAGATCGTCGCCGAGTCCGTCGTGCCCGTACGCGCCTTCGAGAACCAGCTCTACATCGCGTACGCCAACCGGACCGGCCCCGAGGGCGACTTCGAGTTCGTCGGCCTCTCCACCCTCGCCGGCCCCGACGGAACCGCCCGCGCCCGGGCCGGCCGCGGCGAGGACCTCGTGCTCGGCGACGTCGACCCCGCCTTCCTGGCGGCCTCGCGGGCGGGCAACCCGTACCTCGCCGACCGCCGCCCCGGGCTCTACGGCTCCCTCGTCTGAGCCGCCCCTCCCGCCTCCCCGACCTGCCTCACCTTTTCCGTGCAAGGAGTCCGTACCCCATGACGTCCACGGTGCCCACGACCGCCGTCCCCCACAGCGACGGCCAGCCGCCGATCACCATGTTCGGTCCGGACTTCCCGTACGCGTACGACGACTTCCTGGCCCACCCGGCCGGGCTCGGCCAGATACCGGCCACCGAGCACGGCACCGAGGTCGCCGTCATCGGCGGCGGGCTCTCCGGCATCATCGCCGCGTACGAGCTGATGAAGATGGGCCTCAAGCCCGTCGTGTACGAGGCCGACCAGATCGGCGGCCGGCTGCGTACCGTGGGCTTCGAGGGCACCGCCACCGAGGGCCTCACCGCCGAGATGGGCGCGATGCGCTTCCCGCCCTCCTCGACCGCGCTCCAGCACTACATCGACCTGGTCGGCCTGGAGACCACGCCCTTCCCGAACCCGCTGGCCGAGTCGACCCCGTCGACCGTCGTCGACCTCAAGGGCGAGTCCCACTACGCCACGACCGTCGACGACCTCCCGCAGGTCTACCGCGACGTGATGAACGCGTGGAACGCCTGTCTCGACGAGGGCGCCGACTTCTCCGACATGAACCAGGCCATGCGCGAGCGTGACGTCCCGCGCATCCGCGAGATCTGGTCGAAGCTCGTCGAGAAGCTCGACAACCAGACCTTCTACGGTTTCCTCTGCGAGTCGGAGTCCTTCAAGTCCTTCCGGCACCGGGAGATCTTCGGCCAGGTCGGCTTCGGCACCGGCGGCTGGGACACCGACTTCCCCAACTCCATCCTGGAGATCCTCCGCGTCGTCTACACCGAGGCCGACGACCACCACCGCGGCATCGTGGGCGGCTCGCAGCAGCTGCCGCTGCGCCTGTGGGAGCGCGAGCCGGAGAAGATCGTCCACTGGGCGCAGGGCACCTCGCTCAGCTCCCTGCACGAGGGCGCCCCGAAGCCGGCCGTGACCCGGCTGAACCGGACCGCGGGCAACCGGATCACCGTCACCGACGCGTCCGGCGACATCCGCACGTTCCAGGCGGCGATCTTCACCGCCCAGTCCTGGATGCTGCTCTCCAAGATCGCCTGTGACGACTCGCTCTTCCCGATCGACCACTGGACGGCGATCGAGCGCACCCACTACATGGAGAGCTCGAAGCTCTTCGTGCCCGTCGACCGGCCGTTCTGGCTGGACAAGGACGAGGAGACCGGCCGGGACGTCATGTCGATGACGCTGACCGACCGGATGACCCGCGGCACGTACCTCCTGGACGACGGCCCGGACAAGCCGGCCACGATCTGCCTCTCGTACACCTGGTGCGACGACAGCCTGAAGTGGCTGCCGCTGTCCGCGAACGAGCGGATGGAGGTCATGCTGAAGTCGCTCGGCGAGATCTACCCGAGGGTCGACATCCGCAAGCACATCATCGGCAACCCGGTGACGGTCTCCTGGGAGAACGAGCCCTACTTCATGGGCGCGTTCAAGGCGAACCTGCCGGGCCACTACCGCTACCAGCGGCGCCTGTTCACCCACTTCATGCAGGACCGGCTGCCCGAGGACAAGCGGGGCATCTTCCTCGCGGGCGACGACATCTCCTGGACGGCCGGCTGGGCCGAGGGCGCGGTGCAGACGGCGCTCAACGCGGTCTGGGGCGTGATGCACCACTTCGGCGGCGCCACCGACGGCACCAACCCGGGCCCGGGTGATGTGTACGAGGAGATCGCCCCGGTCGAGCTGCCGGAGGACTGATCCCCGTACGGATCACGGCCTGGAGAGCGGCGTGAGCAGCATCCGTCCCACCAGGCCCACCGACCGGTCGAGGCGTTCCCTGAACTCCTCGGCCAGGTCGGGCAGTTCGCGCAGCTGCCAGAGCGAGCGGGCGGCGAGCCAGGCCCCGTCGCGGGCCCGGTCCAGGCTCCAGCAGCCCAGCAGGTGCGTCAGCGGGTCCGTGATCTCCAGCAGGTCCGGGCCCGGCATCACCTCCTCGCGGATCCGCTCCTCCAGGAGCACGAGGATGTCGCCGACCCGGTCGAACTCGTCCTCCAGGTCCTCAGGAGAGCACTCGAGCGTCCGGCAGGTGTCGACGACGGCGAGCGCGAGGTCGTGCCCGATGTGCGCGTTGATCCCGGCCAGCGCGAACTGGAGCGGCCGTACGCCGGGATGTCGCCGGTAGTGGAAGAGCGGCCGCCAGCAGGCCGGGGCGGGGCTGCCGGTGGTGACCGAGTCGACGACCGAGAGGTAGCGCTCGGCGAAGCGCACGTCGAGGGTCGCGGCCGCCCGGCGGTCGGTGAAGGTACCGGACTCGATGGCGTGCCCGATCTCCTCCGTGACCGTCAGATAGACCCGGTTGAAGACGGCGACACCGTCGGTCGGGTGCCAGGCCGAACGGATGGTGCGCATCCGCTCGACCACCGGGTCGACGGCGGTGAACTGCCCGATCTGCGTGGTCTGCGCCATGGGGGCAGCGTCCCAGGAGCCGGGCCCGAGAGGGAACTCCCCGGGCCCGGCTTCCCCAGAACGGGCGAATCACTCAGCTCTTCGACACCGGCCCGCCCCCGGACGTGCTGTCGGAGCCGGACGTGCTCTCGGCCCCGGGGCCGGCGCTGCCCTCGTACGAGCTGGTCCCGGAGTCGAGCAGCGGCTCCTGCTCCTTGAGGTGGGCCGGGGCGAAGGCGCGCAGCACGTGGTAGCCGGTGATGACGACGATCGTGCCGAGCGCGATGCCGCCCAGCTCGAAGGTGTCGGAGAAGGTCAGCTTCACGCCACCGACGCCGATGATGATGCCGGCGGCGGCCGGGACCAGGTTGAGCGGGTTGCGCAGGTCCACCTTGGCGTTGATCCAGATCTGGGCGCCGAGCAGGCCGATCACGACGGCGCCCGTCACCACCGGCGGCATCGCCGCGTGGGTGATCCGCGCCCCGAAAGGGCCTGGAGCGGCTGCCGCTGAAGGGGCAGCCATGCCGTGGCCATGTGTGTCAGCCGCGGCTTCCGGCTGGCCTCTCGGGGCCGGGTAACGCCAGCCATATACTTGTAAAGCGATGAACAAGCTGCCTCAAGAGCCGACCGTTGGTGTTTGGTCCCCACCGGAGGGATCGTGGGCGTCCTCTGCTGCGAACCGCCGCAGCATGCTCGGAAACCGGAACCGGGATACGGCTCCAGAGCGTGCGCTGCGCTCCCTCGTCCACGCGGCTGGGCTTCGCTACCGGGTCGCGGCGAAGCCGCTCCCAGGGATGCGTCGGACGGCTGACCTCGTCTTCCGTCCGACCCGCGTTGCGGTCTTCGTCGACGGCTGTTTCTGGCATGGCTGCCCTGAGCACTTCGTGCCGCCGAAGACGAACCCCGACTACTGGCGCGAGAAGATCGGGAGGAATGTGCAGCGCGATAGGGACACGGATACGCGCCTCACGGAAGCCGGCTGGCTTGTCCTGAGGTTCTGGGCGCACGAACCTCCCGAAGCGAGTTCCGTGATCGTCTGTGCTGCGGTCGAGTCACGTCGGCGCAAGGCGGCGGTTCGGGTCGAATCAGAGGCGTAGCTCTGAAGCTGGTGAGAGGTCGCGCCGAGTGCAAGTACCCAGGCGCGTAGTCGTTCTCGCCTCGTCTACCGTATCGACCGGCGCAGTTGTCACTGGGCCGGTCCAGGCTGAGAGTGGCCTGATCCAGAACGGCAGGGGTGGGGCACCAGTATATGGCAGTGGAACGCACGAATCGGGACATCAGGACGCTCATCGGCCAAATCGCCGACGGGGAGATCATGCTCCCGGAAATCCAGCGCGGCTATGTCTGGAAGGCGTCGCAAGTCGCGAAGCTCGTGGAGTCGATGTACCTCGGATACCCGGCGGGAACGCTCCTGCTCTGGAAGACAGATGAGGGAGCCGAAACCCGCGCTGCGGCGATCGGGGCCGGGCAAGGGCTTCCAAGCGTCATGCCGCTGTACCTCCTTGACGGTCAGCAGCGGCTCACCTCGCTGTACCGTGTCTTCAAGGACCACCCGACAGCGCAGATCGTCTTCAACATCGAGACGGAGGCGTTCCAGAACCAGAACAACGCCACGCTCAGAAGCCCGAAGTGGATCAAGGTCTACGACGTTGTCGGCCCTGACGCTGATCCGTTCGCGCTCCAGATGCAGCTCCGTTCGGCCGGGCTGTCTATCGACGGCGCCGAGATCGGGCGCCGCCTCAAGGCACTTGAAGCGATCTCGCAGCGCGACTTCCACATGGAGGTCCTCCACGGCTTCAACTACGAAGAGGTCACCCAGATCTTCGTGCGTGTCAACAGCGGCGGCCGTCCGTTGAAGACGACCGATCTTGCGATGGCGACGCTCTCCGCTCGTTCACCGGGATTCCTCAGAGAGCTTGAGGAGGAATCGGCTCGGTGGGCAGAGCGCGGCTACCGGGCCGTCGATGTCAACTTCCTCATCAAGGCGATCACGCTCAGCCTGTCCATCTCGGGCAAGCGGACCTCGTCTGTCTCCAGGCTGCCCACAGCCAGTCCGGAGTCCGTCAGGGAAGGCTGGGAGCGGGTGCGCCACGGGCTTGAGCGCGTCGTTCCGCTGCTCTGCGAACAGCTGCTCGTTCCGAACACGGCGCTCATCCCGTCCGTCACGGCCTTGCATCCGCTGATCGTCTTCTACGGCCGCCTGCCCGAAGGCGCCCGTGTAGACGCTGAGGTGGAGAAGGGGCTGCTCTACTGGTTCCTGGCCGCGAGCGGGAGCAACCGCTACGGCGGTGCGACTGACAGCGCATTGACCCAGGACGTCAATGCCCTCGACTCGGACGAGCCCGTCCGTGCGCTCCTCGCCAACCTGCGCTTGGACGAGAGGGGCTTCAACGTGACCGCCCGAGACCTGTCCGGGCGCAACATCCAGAGCCCGTACATCATGCTTTCCTACCTGGCTGCTGCCCACTCCGGGGCAGAGGACTGGTGGGCCGGCGGGCCCATCTCCGTCGTATCTGAGGGAACGGACAAGCTGCAGTACAGCATGCTGCACCCGGCCGCGCAGCTGCGGAACCACCGCAACAAGTACTCGTCTGCGGAGATCAACGAACTGGCGAACATCGTCTTCGTCTCGCAGCAGACGGCCAAGAACATGATCGGCAACCTGCCTCCTGCTGAGTACATCAAGGAAGTACAGGCCGACGACCTGGCAGCCCATGCTGTTCCGACCGATGCCAAGGTCCTCGAAACCGATGGATTCCGAGAATTCCTCGTCGCCCGTCGCATGCTGCTCGCGGGGCGGATCTCCGCTCTCCTCGAGCGGTTCCGCCCGGCCTTCATCGATGCGGGAAGCGCCAGAGGCACGCGGCCCGAGACACTCCGCAAGTCCCTCGTACTCATGGGGTACACAGCAGGAAGCCGCACTCTGCTGCTTGCTGACACGCAAGTCGGGGCGCGGCACTGGGCCGGACGGATTGACACGGCTGAGCTGGACGCCGCACTTGATGCGGCCGCCAGCGGTCTCGACAGCGATGTCACTGTCGCTGGGGAAACGGTGCCGATGAAGGTCGACGAGGACGGTGTGACCCTCCTGGTCGGTCCGTTCAGACTACGTGGGACCGCGGACCAGTGGCGGGTGGCGCTGAAGGACGCCTTCTCCGACGCCCTGCCCGCAGCAGACTGCCCTGAGGCGGAGTCGCCGGTGTGGAATGGCGAGATTGAAGAGTTCCTTCTGGCGGACGTCGGTATCCAGAGGGCTTAAGGCCGTCCTGTCAGAGAGGCGGGAGCGCTGATGCTGTGCTTGACGCTCCCGCCTTCAGCCGTTCCGTGTGTCCGGTAGCAGTGGCCCGGCCGTTCCTGGCCGGAGCAAAGGGGCTAGCCGTGGGATGCCGGAGACGAGGGCCTCTGGCGGAACGTCGAGTCGGCATGCCTGCCAGCGTCCGAAGGATCCCTTGTCCTGCGGTACCTGGAGACTGATCCATTCCGCGGAGACGGAAGCGATCGCGCTGATATCAAGATCTCCGGTGAGCTGGACGAACACGAGCTGCCATGCCGGATCGCGGCGCATCGTCTCGTACTCGTGCCGGGACAGGTAGAAGGTGACCCTTCCGCGCCGCACCGTGCTCTTCGCCTCGATGTGCAGTGGGTGCCGCCGCGCATGTACAGCGATGTCGTACCCGAAGCCGTCGGAGTACGCGGCGACGTGCTCGACCCGGGCATCCGCAGCCTCACTGATGAGGCGGACGAGGGCCGACTCGCCGGCGCCGCCGATGAGGGCCCGCGCCTCCGTGTCCACCTTGCCCCAGACCGCGCTGACCTGCTCATATGCCTCGCTCTCGGGGATGCCTAGCGCCTCTGCGGCCCGTAGTGCGTCGTCTGGGAGCTCCTCCGGGCCGCGCACAAGGACATCCGCATCCGGGAGCCACGCCGCGCCGCTGGAAACGAGTGCGGCGCGGAAGACGCGCTCGCCCACTGCGGTGCTGCTGCGCGGGTCCAGGAGCAGGCCGTTCTCTCCGAGCCACGAGTACGCCGCCTCGTACTGGGTGGGGGTGAGATCGCTGAAATCGACATGGTGGGTGAAGAGGGCGCGGCACCGTGCGGCGCTGGAGTCCGGAAGCAGCTCCAGCCACCGCACAGCGGCACGCAGGACAGGGCTAGGCGGAACGGGCACGGAGATGGCCCATCAGCGCCTGGAGGTCCCGCTGGTCGAGGCCGCCGCCGACGGCAGGCTCATCGTCGAGATCCGCCAGTTCCTGTACAGCGGGGTCGTCGAGAATACGCCCCATGAAGAGCAGCTTGTCGCCTAGCCGTTGGTCGACGACCTCGTCGATGCTCCCCTCGGAGGCGAGCACGGTGATCCGGGTCTCTGTTTCGGGTGCGAGACCGAGCCGGTGGATGCGGTCGAGGCTCTGCAGGAAGCGGCCGGCCGCGAAGTCGCGGTCGACGTACACCGCGTCGTGGCAGTCATGGTGCAGGCTGATGCCTTCGCCGAGCGTAGCCGGGTTGGAGAGCAGCACCATGCAGTCCGGGTCCTTCCGGAAGCGCTCGATCTCTGCTTCGCGGTCTTCCGTGCCTCCGTGGACCATCGCCGGACGGAACTCCTTGAGCATCCTTTCCAGCGTGTTCAGACTGCGGATGAACGTGGACCACACCAAGGTCTTGCGGCCCTCGGCCGCGTTCTCCGCGACAATGGCCAGGACCTCGCGGTACTTCGGCGACATCTCGTAACTCGGGAGGTCCCGCATGAGGTCGAAAAGAGGGCTCCCTTCAGGGACGGCCAGGGGCGGGACCTGGTACATCAGAGGTTCGTACCGCGTAGTGCCGACAGCGAGCAGGGCAGGACTGGTGGCCGCCATCAGCATGTAGACGATGATCTTGCCGAGAGCCTGGAAGTCGCCTTCAGCGCCGGCAGCCCGGGCCGAGAACCGGCCGATCAGGGCTTCGTACACCTCCTGGTGCAGCGGGGGCATCGGAAGCGTCCGGAGGGTTGTCGTCACCGGAGGCAGGCCCAGCTCGCCCTTGGTGGTGCGGGTGAACAGCGGGCGCAGGACCTGACTCGCCTTGGCGAGGTCGCCGCCGGCCACAGCCTGCGTGACCTTCTGGCGGCCGTGCCCAGGCCACACGAAACCGAAGAGGTTCTCGATGTCCTTGACGCCGTTCGGCGCCGGAGTGCCGGTCAGGATCAGCCGATGGCGGGCCCGCGGGCCCAATGCGAGGCACGCCGCCCCGTACGTCCCCTCAGCGCCCAGCTTCATCCGGTGCGCCTCATCGAGGAGGATCATGGAAGGGCGGGCCGTGAGCCACTGGCCGAGCTCGTCGACCGACGGGCTGAGGCGCTCGTAGTTCACGATGAGTACGTCTGCGGCCGGGTCGACGCTCCGGGACAGGACTTCCATGCGCAGCGGCTCATCAAGGCATTGCGTGTTCTCGTACCGCCACGACTCGTAGCACGACTTCGGGCCGACGATCAGCAGGCGCTCGAGGCCCTTGGTACGGCGCAGAGCGTGGAACACGGCGAGGCCGACGCGTGTCTTGCCGGCACCGGGGACGGAGAAGTTCGCACCGTGGCGCAGCGAGAGGAGCTTGGCGATATCCCTGCGTTGGAAAGGCGTGAGGCCGGCGGTCCAAGAAGGGCCGAGCAGCCCGTCGACCTCGTCGTCCCGTACTTCGCTGACGCCTTTGGACACAGGATCGAGGCGGTCGGCCACAGTCTGGGCATCCACAGCGGAGTCCGTTGCGAGGGTCGCCAGCTGGTTGTCCCATGAAACGCTTGACTGGGCAGGCCACGTCGTTAGCGCTACGAGGTTTGTGAGCAGGTCGTCGATGTCTACGTCCATACTCCCAGGGGAGCGCTGCACACTGCTGCGGAAGCGCAGGGCAAGGCGGTGCAGGTCACCCTCGTGTCCGGCGCCGGCTCGCAACCGGGCTTTCGTCACGCTGTCTCCGAACCCGATTTCCAAGCTCGGTGCGATTGCCGTCATCAGTTCTCCCGGACGGCGTTGAGCAGCCACTCGACGCCGTCCCCAGGCGAACTGAACGTGCGGCCTGCCTGCTTGGCCAAGCGTGCGAGGCTCGCGCGGAGGGTGAGCAGGGCGTCGTCGAAAGCGTCCTCATCGAGTGCGCGCTTCGCTTTAGCCTCGGCGAACTCCGCCGCGCACTGGTTCACGTAGTCGGCTGCGTCCGTCAGACGCTCTGGGACCGCGATCTTCCGCTTCTGCAACTGGGCGTTCTGTCCGGCCATCTTCACAGCGACGTCGAACGTGTTGCGGGCCGCCTTGATCTTTGCGGCGGCCTGGGTGACATCCGAGGGCGCGAGCTTGTCTCCGGCGAGGGACTCGGCCTTGGCGCGCAGCAAGCTGTCGGTGAGGGCCCGGATCGTTTTCACGGTGGCTGTAGCGTCAGGGACCGCTACCCCAGGCAGACCGGGGATGGATACCGCGGCGGCTGCCTGCGCGACCGGGCGCAGGTCGTCCGGCAGCCGCTCATCGACGTAGCGGGTGTGGAAGTCGGCCTCAGCCAGCCGGACCGAGGTCTTCGGGTAGTTCAGGACGACCATCGCGAGCCGGGACTCCTTCAGCTGCTCGGCCGCATCCGGATCCGTTTTCGCGAGCTTCGTGTAGTCGCGCTGCAGTTCGCGGAGTTTCTCCTGCTGGTCCTCGAAGTCCACCAGTCGCAGCTCGACGCCGCTGACAGGGCCCTTGCTGCGCTCGATGGCGTTGATGACCAACTCGTAGACCCACCGGTCCTGGCGGAGTGTGGTGGCCTTGATGTTGAAATCCCGTGCGACGTCTTCGCTCCGGCGCCCGTTCGCCAGCTCTTCCTCGATCGCGATCAGGCGGTTGATGTAGGAGTACTCGCGCCGTTTGTCCCGCCGCAGCTGGAGCGCGAGCTCGACGCTGTTGATGTCGCGCCGGGAGGTGTCGGACGGCAGCACACCCACTCGGATGTTCTTGATGCCGAGTTTGCGGAGGGCCGCGCAGCGGGTGTTGCCGTCGACAAGGATGCCGTCGGGGCTGATGATGCCGGCTTCCTTCTGCCCGAAGTCGTCGAGCTCGTCCTGCAACGCGGTGAAGTCGGGGTCGATCTGGCTCGGATTCGACGGGCTGCGGCTGAGGAGGGTGGCGAGGTAGTCCTGGGCGGACTCGCTCCAGGGCTGTTCTTCCAACACCCGGTTCTGCTCGGGATCCAGGGTGCGCTGGGCTCGGATGCGGTGGGTGTCAGGGTTGAAGTAGAGGAGGTCCACCGGCATGGAGATCACGCTCAGGTGCTTCTGCTCACCGCGCCAGTCCACCGTGACCTTGGCGCCGTTGTCGGCCATGGCCTGCTTGAGCCGCTCTTCGACCATGGACCGGATCCGCTCACCCTCAGGCGGGACACCGAACTTCACAGTCATAGCTAGACCTTTCCTAAGCAGCAGTCGCACTCACTCGTCAGGAATAATGACAGGAACCGCTGACAAGCGGACCGGTGATCGCCCAGACTCGGACATCTGATGACCAGAGGAACGGAGCAGAGGTGACCCTCCCCGCTTGGAACGACCCTGAACTCAAGGGCGGAACCATGATCAGGGGCGCGCTGTGGCTCGTCCAGGAGATCGGTGAAGGCGAGACCTTCACCAAGGAGCAGCTCCGCGACGCCTTCCCCGGCATCTCCCAGGCCGACCGCCGTCTCCGTGACCTCCGGGACTTCAAGTGGGTCATCCTCACGAACACTGAAGACGCCACGCTCATGGCCGAGGACCAGCGGTTCGTGAAGGCGGGAGTGCCCGTCTGGGACCCTGCTGCACGCAGAGCAGCCGCGCCGCGGAAGAGAGCCACCGCCAAGCAGACGCGGGAAGCATATGAGCGAGACGGCCACATGTGCACGGTGTGCGGTATCGGCGGAGCGGAGCCGTACATCGACGACTCGAACCAGACGGCAGTCTTGTCAGTGACCCAGCGCCTCACAGTCCTTCCTGGCGGTACGGAAGAGCAACTGCTTGTCACGGAGTGCAAGCGATGCCGAGCTGGTAGCGACGGGCACCCTGCACGTGCCGACGAGGTCGTCGCCGCGATCAAGGACCTGGATCCGACTGACCAGCGGCGACTGGCACGTTGGGCAGAGCGGGGGCGCCGGGGCTCGACGCCGCTTGAGAGGGCGTGGAACGCCTACCGCCGCCTTCCCGGGGATGCTCGGCAACAGGTCCGCGAGGCGTTGGATATCTGACCAGCGCTGTAGCGCTTCCAGCCTGGGCGTTCAAATGGGAGCTGTCGGTCCTGCCGCGTAGACTACGCATCTTGTCCGGCATGCAGTGGTGATTAGCCGCCGCTCTACCACTACCTGCGGTTATGGTGCTGCCGCGGAGCCTGTGCTGTCGGATGCACGCGTGTCCACTGAGGCGTCTGCAGCGGCACCGCTAGTTCTGCGCTGGGGATTCCGGCGTACCCGGAGGGAGATCTGTATGTCGGCCATCGAGCCTGCAAAGCCGCTTGAGGTCGTCGAGATCTGCGCGGGTGCGGGCGGTCAGTCCCTCGGGCTGGAACGGGCAGGCTTTCGCCACCGTCTTGCTGTCGAGCTGGATCCCCACGCTGCCAACACTCTGCGCTGCAACCTTGTGGAGTTCCTCGGTTACAGCGAGGAAGAGGCGCAGGCGTCCGTCAAGGTCGGCGATGTCGCTGACCCCGCTGTCTGGAATCCGGTCCTCGATGCGGAGCAGCTCGATCTCCTCGCTGGCGGAGTGCCGTGCCCCCCGTTCAGCATCGCGGGGAAGCAGTTGGGCACGAACGACGAGCGCGACCTGTTCGCTTGGGCCATCGAGCTCTGCGGCAAGGTACAGCCGAAGGCGCTGCTTCTGGAAAACGTGCGCGGCCTCAGCGCCAACCGTTTCGCGGGCTACCGCCAGCACGTGCTCGACCGACTTAAAGAGCACGGCTACATCGCGGAGTGGCAGCTCCTCCAGGCAGACGACTTCGGAGTCTCCCAATTGCGTCCGCGCTTCGTCCTGGTCGCGCTCCAGCGGGAATTCGCCCCGTATTTCGAGTGGCCGGAGCGTCGGCCGGGGAGTGCGAAGTCGGTAGGTGAGCTCCTAGTGGACCTCATGGGGAAGCGCGGGTGGAAGGGTGCTCAGGAATGGGCTGATTCAGCCACTGGAATCGCGCCCACCATCGTCGGAGGGTCGAAGAAGCATGGCGGTGCCGATCTCGGCCCCACGCGCGCTAAGCGCGCATGGGCGGAGAAGGGCGTAGACGCAATGGGCGTCGCCAATGATGCGCCGCCGGAGGCCGGCCCTCCTGTCGTCGGCGGTCGGCCGTTCCCGAAGCTGACCACGACCATGGTCGCCCGCATCCAGGGTTGGCAGGACGCGGACAGTGAGGGCGACGGAGGCGAAGACGACTTCCGCTGGAGGTTCCACGGTCTGAAGACCAGTAAGTACCGCCAGATCGGAAATGCATTCCCGCCGCCCGTGGCCAAGGCCCTCGGGGTATCGATCAGGAACGCGCTGAACAAGGTCGGCGAACCCCGCGAGCTTGTCGAGACCGCTGACGCCGTTACCGACCCTGTGTACAAGCTGCTGCGCAGCAGCGTGCGGGCGCTGTCGGTCGAGCAGATCATCGCCAAGCTCGGGGCATCGGGAACAGCCATGGACCAGCCGACGGTCGAACGGCACCTCAACCACCTGAAGCACGACTTCGAGATGACCGCGGTGACTCGTTCCAATGGGGTTGTCGCGTACAGCATCGGCGAGTTCAAGGCATTCGTGGGGCAGGACGACCACCAGCGCCACGATCTCTTCAGCCAGCACCGCTCCAAGATCAGTTGATTCCGTAGATCGAAGTCTGCGGCCCCGTTGCCAAGGGGGCGCAGACCTTCGGACCTCAGATGGCGTCAAATCCCGTGATCAGTGCAGTTACCTGGGCGGGCGCTTTATCGAGGAGGAAATCGTCGATAAAGACCACTTCTGATACGCCTCGACTGCTTGCGGAAGCGGCTGCCTTGACTGAGGTGATCCGAGGGGACTCCATTTCTTCTCCGGCTGCTTCGAACGGACTCTTGACCGCGACCCAGAGCCGCTCCTCGAAGAGGACGGCAGGGCCCGTTCCGCCGAGGTCCGGTGCGAATTCCGCGTCGCCCTCTGGGAAGTCGCTGGACCAGTTCTCTAGAAGCAACCCAGTTCGGCGCGGCTGAATGATGCTAGGAAGGTTACCTCCGGACAGGATTCCTAGGAGGTCAGAGGCGAGGCGCCAGTCTAGGAGCGAGTGGTAAGCCATGTTGGTGTAGTCGCGGAGGCATTCGTAGCATGATCCGCGGCATTCGCTTCCGTGGCTTCCTGTGCGGAACTTCCCGAGCATGCGGTTGGCGGAATCCAGCAGCTGCTGGAATACCTCAGGTTCGGCGAGATGAGTGCAGTACCCAGCGCCGTTGTCGAGGGTGTCGGATAGGAAGGCGAATGTCCGGGACCGGCTGTGCGCCGATCCGGCTCCGTGAATACCTGCTGCGATCTCGTTCGGCTGGACCTGCAGGATGTCGCCGGCCGCGACGCGGAGGAGGGCAGCGAGCGAATACCAGGCCGCGCGGCGGCCCGACCGGTTGTCAGGGAAGCCCGTCGCCTGCGGCACCGAAGCGAGATTGAGGCGCAGGCCGTGGTCGGGAAGCTCGCCAGCGGTAGGGCCGAGCAGGAAGAGGTCGGTGTGTTGGACAGCGCCGATGGCTGTGCTGAGGGTGCTGCCGTCTGCCGGCCCCGTGTCTGCCGCCAGCCAGGGGGCATAGGCGGTGGCCTCTGCCTCGACGAGGGCTCCGGACCACTGACTCGTCGCTTTGGCCGGAGAGAAGTGGAAGAGGCGTCCGCCGTTGTCGTTCACGGCATAGCGGCGGCCCTTGCCAGCATGGACAACAATGCCGCCATTGATAATGCGCTGGGGGGCTCCGGACTCCATATCGGCGGCCGTCCGAGGGGAGAGCGACCGGGCTCGCCAAGCGAAGTTCCCGTCGAAGTCGCGTGCCTTGCCGCCTGTGAAGAAGCCAGCGGGCTCGTGGAGCGAAACCTCTCGGTACGAGCCATCATCCGCGCCGCATGCGCTGCAAGACAGGGTCTGCTCCTGGCCGTCGGCTTCTGGCGACGGCTTCACGTCCTCGGCCAGGTGTCCGCAGGCGCGGCAGATACCGATCTGCTGTGCCCCTCCCAGGGGCTCGGCTGCGGATCTAGGTGCCCTCCCGCCGGGTTCGTAGGCGACGACGCCCACGGCGGTATGGACCTTCCCGTCCTTCACCGTTTCCGCGCCGGGAGCGAACTGAGCAATGGCGATATCGAGGGACCGGTCGACGACTCCGGAAGGCGGCCAGGGATACGAGTCGGTCGGCCTCTTCGTGTAGAGATAGCGGACTGAGGTCGGGAAGCCGAACATCGGTAGGACCCCGGCCTCGGCCAACCGCTGGCTGAGATCGTGATGCCCTCGAGATGCCTCGGCGATCGCGGTGATGTCCCGTACGAGGCCCTCTGCGATCCACTGGAGGGAGGAGCCCTTGGAGTCCGCGCTGCGGGTGCGACTGGCGAGGGAACTGGCGAGGTCGCGGATCTGCTCAGACTCGGCAGCGATCCATGTCCCGACCGCGTGGCTCACGGCTGGCCAGTCCCGGGCTAGCCCGAACTGGCCGTGGACGTTTCGTGTGGGGTCGAGGGCATCGTCATCCGATGCGCAAGCCCATACGGATTCGAAGGCCCTGCGCAGAACTTCGGCAGCGAGGACGCGCTGGTAGATGTCCCTCATTTCGGTGGAGAGGTAGGGCGGCGGAGTGGGCGCATCGGTGATGCGCCTGGGATCCTGGAAGTAGTGCTCGTCGTGGCTCCGGCCGCGGCACACCGTCAGAGCCAGGGCTACGGGGGTGTCGCGGCGGCCTGCTCGGCCCACCCGCTGTTGGTAGTTGAACCGGGTGGGAGGCATGTTGGCCATCAGTACAACGGAGAGCGGGCCGATATCGACGCCGGCTTCCATGGTCGTGGTCACAGAGAGAACGTCGAGGGTGTCGGGACGGTAGTTCTCCGTGCCGTCGAGGAACACCCCTTGGAAGCGGGCCTGGCGGCTCTGGGCTTCGATGCGGTCCGTCTGGCCAGTGAGTTCCGCGGTGTTGAGGCGGAAATTGCCGACCTTGTGCTTGGCCATCCACGCGTAGTAGTCGTCGTCCAGCGGGGTGGAAGGAGAAGCCTCCGCTGGCAGCTGCTCACCGCACTTCGTGCACGTACCAGTGCCGGGATGGAGGTGATGGCGGTGGCACCTGCTACATGTCCAGGACAATCCCTCGCCATGGCGCAGGGAGACCTGTGCGGGCTGGATGACGTACTTGATGACGGCCTTACCCCATGCTTGCTCCGCGCGCCGCTGCACGTTGTCCTCAGACAGCCCTGAGACACCAGCGACTTTGCGCCAGTAGTCACGCAGAGGGCGGGGCGGTGTGTCAGAAGGGGTGCGGAGGCCGGCGAACCGGCGCATGTGGCCGAGCACCCGCAGGCTGCCGCGGACGAGAGCGGTGTCTGAGCCTCGGGGGGTTTCAAGGGGTCCTTGGTCTGTCGACAGGGTGAGCCAGCCGAGACCGAGAGATTCGAAGTCCCTTCCGGCGCTGCCGAACAAGCCCATGAGGAGTTCTCTGCTGAGGGACTCTCGGATCTCCTCACGGAGGTCCCGCTGCCGTTCGCTGAGAGTGCTGACCGACTCATCGCGTACTTTGCCGTCAGGGCTGTCGGGCCACCGGTACAACGACGACCAGGGCAGTGCCGGAGAGCCCGTCTGGTAGCGGGTCTTCTGCAGAGAAGCACTCGGCCCACCGGGATTGACACCGAGGTGGAGGAGCCGCTCGGCAATGGCGGCTGTGTGGCTGTCCAGACTGGGAACGCGGTTGAGCAGCGCGTACAACTCTGGTTCGGCTTCGGGGCCGGGTTCGTCGGTGAGGTCGTCCAGGCTTTCCGTGCTGCTTGGCTTCTGGAGTTTCTCCCAGGCGTCGTACGTCTCAGGATCGCGAGCGCGGAGGCGCTTGCGTGCTGCCTGGGCAACCAATCTGTCAGCAGGCGCCGGTGAGGTCCGGCGGAAGAAATCCTGGATAGCGGCGAGGTCGGCTGCTGGATGGCCCTGCTCGGTGAGTTCTTCGGCGAGCAGGAGGCGTAGGAGGTCCTGGTAGTGGCGCAGCCCGAGGCCTGCGGCGAGCTTGGCGGCGTCCTGGCGGCTGTCAGAGAAGACGACGGCCTGGGGTACGGGCAGCTGGGAGAGGAGACTGGTAGTGAGTACCTGGTTGACCTTCTCGAAGCCGGTACGCATAGAGCGCACAGGAGTGCGGAGGCGCCGAGGGTCGCTCAGACTGAGGCTTTCGTGGCCGAGCCGCCGGGTCTCCCAGTTGTCCCCGCACCCAGGGCATTGGGTCGGTGCGGCAGGGAGGTCTTCGAGCTTGAGCCGCACATGCCCGCGTTTCGACTCCGGCACGCTGGTATGGAAGGACCAGCCGGTGTGGTTCCGATGGTTGCGCAGTATCCCGGTGCGGGGGTCGTAGGCACTGCGCTTGAATTCGAAGCCCGCGCTCAGGGTGCCCTTATCGGAGCTGGACTCCCACTCCAGCTTGTCCGTGGCGGGGTCCTGCTTTCGAGGCCAGTAGACGATGTAGTTCGCGGCGCTGGGGTTGTGGGACGCGCTGTCAGGGAGGGAGTCGAGATCTGGGAGGTCGGCGAGGAGGCCGGCCTCGAATGCTCTGCCCCGGGGCTTCTTGAAGGCGGACTCGGGAGCGTAGCCGCCCAAGAGGACATCGCCGCAGTTCTGGCAGTAGAGCAGTTCCAGGACTCTGGAACCGCAGTCGCAGCGGGGAGTCGGTCGGGAGTACAGCTTTCCGACGGTCCTGTCACTGTCGGCCTGCCCCGCGATCTCGGAGCAGGAAGGATCCGAGCAGGCCCAGACGCCAGGGATGTTGCGGAAGAACAGGTGCCCGCGAAGTTTCGGCATTCCGGGAAGTCCCGTACGACGCAGTGCGGTCAGGACGCCGGCCACGGCTGCTTCCTGATCGCCGCTCGGGGCGGCAGGGAAGAGCCGGGCAGCCACTGCGGTGTCGAAATCAGAAGTCAGGCGGTCGCCGTCCCGCAGAGCGTTGGTGAGGGCGTTGCCGGCGCCCGACCGGATGAGGAGGTCGTCTACCGCAGCAGGATCGGGATCCGCTCCGAGCTGCTTGAAGGAGGCCGCATGGGCGGAGATATCGGCGGTGGCTTCCGACGGAAGGAGCAGTCGTCCCCCGAGGACTTCGAAGTGATCGCGTTCGATGCCGAAGAACTCTTGGAGGAAGTCGAGGTCCCGGGGAGCTTCCAGGGAGGCAGACGCTGCCATGACCCGGAACTTTTCCGGCCTGTTCTCGAGCCCCAACCTGTGCCGGAGGTTCCTCAGCAGGTAAGCGATCTCCGTTCCCGCAGTGCCGCGGTACATGTGGAGCTCGTCCACGACCAGTGTGAAGCGGGCATCGGGGACTTCTTCGAGCCAGCGGCGGGTCTTCTCGAAGATGGAGGCTTCGCGGGACCGCATCAGCATGACGTTCAGCATGCTGTAGTTGGTGATCATGATGTCCGGGGGAGCCTGGAGCATGTCCCAGCGGGAACGCATTTCTGCGCCATCGAGCCGGGGGATGAAGTACTGGCCGTCCCCTCCAGAGGCGTGTGCCTGCCGAGACCTTTCCTCGGTCGCAGAGAACTCCCGCCGGAGGGTTCGGACGCCTGCCGCTGAACCGATGTCTCCTGGCACCGGGGTTGCACCGGTGTAGCGGCCGAAGTAGAAGCGGTGGCCGGGGCGGCGCTGAGCAAGCCATTCGCGGACGTCGTCGCTGTCCAGGGCCTTGCGGAGGCGCATCATCTGGTCGTCGACGAGTGCGTTCATGGGGTAGAGGACAAGGGCGCGCACCGCGGCATGGCGGCCCTTCTCGCCTGCGCGCTGGGGCTGGAAGTCGCCGCTGGGCGAACTCCACCAGCGGTTGGAGGGAAGGGAAGAGGCCGACCACGCCTCGGATTCGCGCACGAGATCGGCGAGGATGGGAAGGATGAACGACTCTGTTTTGCCGGACCCCGTCCCGGCGGTGACGACTACGTTGCGCTGATCCCGTACGGCAGCGATGAGAGCACGGTGCTGGTGCTCGTACAGGGAAGGGGCGCCCTTGAGTAGGCCCAGCTCTGCCAATTCAGCGAGGTAGGGGTGCGCCCCTGCCTCGCGGGCCGATTCCGGGATACTGACCCCGGCGGAGACGTACTGGGGCCGGACTTCGATCAGAGGGCGGCGCCATGCTCCGCCATCGCGGTTGAAGAGCTGCCGCCGCTCCTTTTGGAGTCGGTCGTCAGCGAGCCCGAAGGGCGTGTCGTAGTAGCGGAAGAGCGCGTCCTTGAGGTGCTCGAAGGACCCCATGACGTCCAGTTCGGAGGCCCTGGCTGCGGACGGCGAGGGCGATGCGTCATTCATTGCTGTCTCCGAGTGCCTGTCCGAGCGAGTGCGCGATCTTCATTGCTACAGCCTCAGGAACGTTGTCGTAGGCAAGGTTCTCGGCCCCCTCGTTGATGCGCGGGGCAAGTCCTGAGCACATCGAGGCGACTCTCCGGTGCAAGTCGGGGAGCGGGTAGCCCCAATCCACGAAGAGGGTGCCGATGCGCTCGCGTCCGCAGGACTCTTCCGGAAGCCACCGTAGAACGTCGGCAGTTCCGTTCTGGTCGGCGAGCACTGCGTAGACACCGTGCTCATGTGTGGTCTCGAACCAGCTTCCGGAGCGTAGGACCTGGCAGACCCGCTTGCTGTCCCTTCGCTTCAGCCGGTAGAGGCCGTCGTGCTGAGGCCGGCGGACGGGAAGGTACCGGGACTCCCCGAAGTCGTACTGCTCCAGAGGGGCCCCGTACTCCGGTTCCGATGTCTGCTCCACGAGAGCCGAGGACGGGAGCAGGGACGCGGCCTGGTAGGCGAAGCACGGAGCGAGTACTGCGCCCAGATCTGCTGCGAGTTCCGCAAGCTCGTCCTCCTCGCCGAACCGGACGATCAGTGAGTCGGGGAGCGGGATGTCGCGGGGAGGCCGTTCGGCTGAGGAGCGGTACAACTCGACGCATTCATCCTGCACGAGTTCGTCCAGGCGCCGGTCGAAGGCAGCAGTGCGGCTGCCAGTGAGGACGGCGAGCCCCTGAGCCTGGGGCAGAGGCGTGATGACAGGTGGGGCGACTGACCACCGCCGTTCGCTCCAGTCGATGTCGAGGTACGCCAATGAGACGGCGTCACGCAACCATCTGCCGGGAGCACCTGGGCCGATCTCCGGGCACGACTTGGTTCCAAGCCACCACAAGCCCTGCTTGACCTCGCCGAGGTCACCTGCCCCCTCTTCGCTGAGCCATCGGAGCAGCAGGGCGCCAGGATCGTTCATTCCGCGCTCCGATCATGCGACCTGATGATGGCTTCGGCAGCCTGCACGTAAGCAGACCAGCCGACTTCGCCGCACTTGTCTCCGGCGCTGAGGACGGCGTACGCCCAGCGGTAGTCGTCCCCTGAGGGCGCAGGCGCCGGAACGGCGGCGTTTACCGACACCACCCGGACCCACCAGCGCGACGGGGTCCGGTAGACGAACCACACGGCTCCCTCCGGGACCTCAGCCTCCAGTCCGCGGTTCACGGCTGCTTCAGGCAGCCGTTTCACGACCCAGGGAGGGGTCTGCTGGGCGTGCACGGGAACTACTCCGCCGTACGAGTCGAGGAAGAAGGCTTCCAGGACTTCACGCCTCACGATGACGGTGCGAGGCAGTTCCGTGCGGGCCGGGGCGGCAGCGCCTCTGATCCAGGCGTCCTCGCTCTCCACGCTGCTGACACGGGAAGCGGCGGTCCTGTCGCACTTGTAGCCGAGACTTCCGGTCCCTTCTGGCAGCCCTTCATGAAACCCGTCGTACACGGTGAAGACCTGGCTGCTCGACGAGGTGCCCACGTCGTGCTGCCCCTCCTCGAGCCGAAGGCAGTTGAGCGGGAAAGGCACCCGGGGGTCGGCCCGCAGTTTCGACGTCCTCCCGTCGAGCGCGACTTCGACCGTAGCGTCGGGAGAGTGCGCGGCAGGCAGGAGGAGGTCTGGCTCGCCTCCGCGGAGGTAGTGCCCTGCGACGCTGGATCCGGCACGGTACTCACGGGCGATACGCAGCCCGCCTATGAGCTTGGTGTGCTGCCGTACCTGCGGTTGCAGGACATGGACATGCTCGCCGCCGGAGTCGAGGGCCCGTGTGAACGCCGTGCTGTCGACGGCGCGGACGCCTTTGAAGATCCGCCATCCCGGGATGCCGGGCAGGGGCGCCTCCCGGATCGTCTGAGTTCCGATCGAGTTGAGCATGGACCCGACTTGCCCTGCTACTGCTGAGGAGGCAAGAATCCAGTGCTGCTCACCCGGCTCGAAGTATTCAGTGCTGACCCAGTCGCCGAGGTCGGAGTGCATGCGGAGCAGCACGACCTCCTGCGGAACCCACTCGATGACGAGGTCGTCGCCTTCAAGGCGCACACCGAGGCGGAGCTGAGGCTCTGACGGATGCAGTGTCTCCAGGCCGGAGTACACATGGCCGTAGTCAGTGCGCAGGGCGAAGGACCGGCCGTCATGGATCCGGACCGTGGCCTCCTCGACGCCCTCTGCCGCATCAGCGAGCCATTCCAGGCGCCGCCCGCGGTCCGTCACGGCGAGGCGCAGGCCGAGCGCCCTGCGCCGCTGCTTCCGGTCGGGCTCGTGGAGGGTTCCGTCCCAGTCGTAAGCGAGCCGCTCTAGGAGCGAGACGATCAGCGGGTTGCCTTTCCCGAAGTTCCCGCTTCCGGTGGCGAACTGAAGCTCCTCCATCAGCCGCGGTGAGAGGTGCCGGTCGCGCCCAGCGCTCCATGCGGTCAGACGCCGGAGGAGCTCCCGCCCTGGGACCTCCGTCGAGTTGCGGGGGCGGAGCCTTGTCGTGGCGAAGAAGCGTGTGAGGATCTGACGGTCTGCTCGGCGGATGAGGGCCTGCGAGATCGGGTATCCGATGCGCCAGTAGTGCTCGTCCGTACTCACTGTGCTCGCGCCGTACAGTCCGCCGGCGCGCTCGAGCCAGAAGTCCAGTTCCTCCCACATGGCGGCAACATCATCCAGGGCCTTGTCGAGGCGCTTGGCTTTGCGGCTTTCCTGCGGAACACCGAACACCTGGTACCAGCGTCCGCGGAAGTTCGTACGGAGCATCCCGTCCGAGGTCGCCATGCGGGTGGCCGCTAGCACGGACGCGGCGAGTACTGGGAGGCTTGGCGGGGCACCGGCACTTCCCTTGGCCGTCCATGTGCGGCACTGGCTCAGAACCCGCCAGAAAAGAGGCTTGTCCGACCCCTCCCAGTACATCTCGTCCGAGACTGCTTGGGCCAGGGAGGCATCGATCCCGTTCCGTTCAGCGAGTTCCCGCTCGGCTTCGTCATCGACGTATAGAACGGTGCTCTGCAGCGCATGGTCAGGGCCGAAGAACTCCTCGGATAGCGCTTCGTGCCACTGGTCGTACGCTCGCTTCATCTGCCTACCTCTGCCCACAGTGCCGTTAGCGGCTGGATCTTGTGGGGGGACGTGCTCTTTGCGCTCGGTTCTCCGTTGGATACGAGTACCCAACGCGCGCAGTGTGGGGCATGCAGAAGGGAACGCGCGTGGTGCACACACTTACTTGGCAAACAGTAAGGGCAAGTGATGCCCCCTGTCAGCAGGCAAAGGCACCAGGGCCGCGGTGGCAACTAGGAGGCACAGGGGCGTAGGTGATGGCTCATCCGGTGCCAGGAGGCCCAGGGGCGGATCTGATGCTGGAACGTCCCCACCGTACGACCGGAGTGGTCTCGCTCTGGTCGCCACCCGGCCGGGAGGTGCCGAGATGCTCACGCAGTGCGCCTGGCTCCATCTGGGCTTCGTTCCCGGGGCGGGTGTGATCGACCACGCCAGGAGAAGACTCCGTGCTAGAGGAACGACACGTGCCGACCTTAGCCGCTGCCCGCCCGAAGCCTCGGAGTCTCCAGTCGGCCCGGGCCTAACGACAGCGATGAGTACGCGAAACCGTGATCCGGCGGGAGCGGCCGGGGTCAGGACTCGCCCCGCCCTCGGTCGTACTCCGCATTGCCCGCCTCCGCGAGCGGCGGCTCCTCCTTCATGTGGGTCGGCGCCAGGGCCCGGAGGGCGTGGTAGCCCACGACCACGACCAGAGTCCCCAGCGCGATGCCGCTGAGCTCGAAGTTGTCGGTGAACGACAGGCTGACGTTGCCGATTCCGATGATGAGTCCCCCGGCTACGGGCACCAGGTTGAGCGGGTTGCGCAGGTCCACCTTGGCGTTGATCCAGATCTGGGCGCCGAGCAGGCCGATCATGCCGTACAGGATGACGGTGATGCCGCCCAGGACACCGCCGGGGATGGCGGCGACGACCGCGCCGAACTTCGGGCAGAGACCGAAGAGCAGGGCGAAGCCGGCCGCGGCCCAGTAGGCGGCGGTCGAGTAGACGCGGGTGGCGGCCATGACGCCGATGTTCTCGGAGTACGTGGTGTTCGGCGGGCCGCCCACGGCCGTAGACAGCATCGAGGCGGCGCCGTCGGCGGCGATCGCCGTGCCGAGCTGGTCGTCGAGGGACTTGCCGGTCATCTCGCCGACGGCCTTGACGTGTCCGGCGTTCTCGGCGATCAGGGCGATGACGACGGGCAGCGCGACCAGGATCGCGGACCACTCGAAGCTCGGCCCGTGGAACGAGGGCAGACCGATCCAGTCGGCGTTCGACACGGCGGAGAGGTCGAGCCGCCAGTGGTCGGTGACCTGCCCGGCCGGGGACATCGAGTGGATCTTGCCGAAGACCAGGTCGAAGACCCAGGAGACGCCGTAGCCGAAGATCAGGCCGAGGAAGATCGCGATCCGGGACCAGAAGCCCCGCAGACAGACCACGGCGAGACCGGTGAACAGCATCACGAGCAGCGCCGTCCACTGGTCCTGCGGCCAGTACGTCGACGCGGTGACCGGGGCCAGATTGAAGCCGATCAGCATGACGACGGCGCCCGTCACCACCGGCGGCATCGCCGCGTGGATGATCCGCGCCCCGAACTTCCGTACCGCGAGGCCGGCGAGGAAGAGCACCGCCCCCACGACCAGGACCGCGCCCGTCACGGTGGCGCTGCTGCCGCCGGAGGCCCGGATGGCGGCGGCGACGCCGACGAAGGAGAGCGAGCAGCCCAGGTAGGAGGGGACGGTGCCGCGGGTCGCGAGGAGGAAGATCGCGGTCGCTACACCGGACATCATGATCGCCAGGTTCGGGTCGAGACCCATGAGCACCGGAGCCACGAACGACGCCCCGAACATCGCCACCACGTGCTGTGCGCCGAGGCCGACCGTACGGGGCCAGGAGAGCCGTTCGTCCGGGCGGACGACGGCTCCGGGAGCGGGTGTTCGCCCGTCGCCGTGCAGACTCCAGCGCACGCCGAGGTTCATGAGGTCGCTCCCGTTCTCCGGTTCCGGCGGCCGTGTCGCGACCGCGAAAGATCAGCCACATGGTATGCGCCACCACCGGCCGGAGCCGGAGCCGGAGCCGTGCGCCGGAAACCGGGCACGGCCCAGGAGCACGCCCTAGCCGCCCGTCGGGCCGGACACCTTCGCCGGGGATCCCTCCGCCGCCTGCGTCGACGCCGCGTTCCGGCCGGTCGTCCTGAGGACGCCCGCGCCGGCCACCAGGCCCAGGGTGAGCAGGGTGACCAGGCCGAAGGAGACGACCAGGGAGGTCGCGTCCGCGATGCCGCCGATCGCCGAGGGGGCGATCAGACCCGAGGTGTACGTGATGGTGGCGACGCCCGCGATGGCCTGGCTGGGGTTGGGGCCGCTGCGCCCGGCCGCCGCGAAGGCGAGCGGGACGACGACGGCGATCCCGAGCCCGATGAGTCCGAATCCGGCCATCGCGACAGCGGCGTGCGGGGCGAAGACGACCATGAGCCCGCCGACGGTGGCGGCGGCGCCCCCGACGCGTACGGTACGGACCGCCCCGAAGCGGTCC
Organism: Streptomyces sp. NPDC002773; assembly: GCF_040295605.1. Lineage (NCBI taxonomy): Bacteria > Bacillati > Actinomycetota > Actinomycetes > Kitasatosporales > Streptomycetaceae > Streptomyces > Streptomyces sp. NPDC002773. The sequence goes on along the minus strand of NZ_JBEOVO010000013.1, from coordinate 39,782 downwards.
ACGACCCGGTCGCCGACAAGCCGCGCCACGGCCATCGTCAGCGCGAAGGCGGTGGTGGAGGCGGCCGCCAGCCCGGCCGAGCTGCCCAGCTCGTCCCGGAGGTAGACGGCCGACCAGTCGAGGCTCGCGCCCTCCGCGAAGACCGCGCAGAAGCCGATGGCGCCGATGACCAGGGCGGACTTGGGCGGCAGCGTGAACCGCGGCGGGGCCTCCTCGTCCGGCGTGCTGCGCACGTCGAGCACGCCCTGGCAGAAGACCAGGCCGAGCGCGGTGAGGGTCAGGGCCGCGACGAGGTGGTGGAGCCGGGCGTCGCCGCCGAGGTGGGCGGCGACCGTGCCGGCGGCGGAGCCGATGAGGGCGCCGACGCTCCACATGCCGTGCAGGCTCGACATGATCGACTTGCCGAGCCGGTTCTCGGTCTCGACGCCGAGTGCGTTCATCACGACGTCGGACATGCCCGCCGTGGCGCCGAACACGAAGAGCGCGCCGCACAGCCCCCAGATGTTCGGGGCGAGCGAGGGCAGTGTCAGCGAGAGCGTCCACAGGGCGAGCAGGCCGCGCAGTGCCGTGCGGGCGCCGAAGCGGTGGGAGACGGCCCCGGCGAGCGGCATCGCGAGCGAGGCGCCGAGCGCGGGGAAGGCGAGCGCGAGCCCGAGCTGGCCGGCGCTGACGCCCGCGTGCTCCTGGATCCAGGGGATCCGGGTCGCGAAGCTGCCGGTGACGGCGCCGTGGACGCAGAACACGGCGGCGACGGCGAAGCGCGCCCGCCGCAGGCGATCGGTGCTGGTGACGGTCTCCGCCGCCATGGGCCCTCCCGGTGGTCGTGGTGTGGCGCGTAAACTATCAGGAACCCTCCCTGATAAATAGACCGCAGGGGACGGTCCCCCTCCCCACGAGTCTGAGAGGATCGCCGCATGGCCGCATCCCCGAGCACCGCACGAGCCATCAACGACCGGCTCGCCCTGCGACTGCTCCAGGACGAGGGCCCGTTGACGGCCACTCAGCTCAAGACCCTCACCGGACTCTCCCGGCCCACCGTCGCCGACCTCGTCGAACGGCTCCAGGGCTCCGGGCTCGTCCATGTCGTCGGGGAGTCCGGGGCCGAGCGCCGAGGCCCCAACGCCAAGCTGTACGGGCTCGTCGCCGACCGCGCGCACCTCGCCGCGCTCGACGTCCGGATGCGCTCGGTCTCCGTCACCGTCACCGACCTCCTCGGCACCGCCCTCGCCCAGGAGTCCGTACCTGTCGGCGACGACAGCGGTACGGGACCGGCCGTCGAGAAGGCCGTCACCCTCCTGGAGCGGACCGCGAAGGAGGCGGGCGCGGACCGGCTGCACACCGTCGCCGTCGGCGCGCCCGGGCTCATCGACCCGGGTACCGGCGAACTGCGCGACTCCACGGGGCTGCCCGCCTGGCACCGGCGCCTGGTCGCGGTCCTCCAGGAGCGGCTGCCGGCCCATGTCCTCGTCGAGAACGAGACCAACCTCGCCGCCGTCGCCGAGCTGCGCGAGGGCGCGGCCCGCGACCGCGAGGACTTCGTCCTGCTCTGGCTCGGCCAGGGCGTGGGTGCCGCCGTCGTCCTCGACGGGCGGCTGCGCCGCGGGGCGTCGGGCGGCGCCGGCGAGGTCGGCTTCCTGCCCGTGCCCGGCACGTCGGGGCTGCCCTCGGCCACCGGTTGCGACGGCGGCTTCCACGAGCTGGCCTGCGCGGCCGCCGTCGAGACCCTCGCCGTCGCGCACGGGCTCGACCCGGCCGGCGCGCTCGCCTCGGGCCACGAGCCCTTCCTCGACGCGCTCGCCCGCCGTCTCGCCGTGGGAGCGGCCGCGGTCGTCTCCGTACTCGACCCCGGCTGCGTGGTCCTGGGCGGGGAGACCGGCCACCAGGGCGGCGACGTCCTCGCCGCGCGCGTGGAGGCCGAACTCGCGGCCCTCTCACCCCTCCGCACGGAGGTCCGCCCCACCAGCCTCGGCGACACGGCCGTCCTCCGCGGCGCCCTCCTGCGCGCCCGCGACGCGGCGCAGGACGAGCTGTTCCCGTAGACCTGACCGGACCAGATTCCGACCTACCGCAGTGGTCGGCGCCCGCGACGGCCACGTGGTCGAACCCGTCGCCGATGAGCAGTAGTTGAGACGCTCACTCTTTCGAGCGATGGCGGTTCTCTCCGGCCCTCTCGCCGTGGGCGCGCATCGTGGCGTTCCCTGTGGGCCGCGCTCCGCCGGAACCTGAAGGCAGCTCGACCGCACGGGTCGGACTCTGCCGATCTTCCTATCGGCTTTATCCACCCAGGGGAGCGAAACAGCGGCAGATCTATTTCGCTGAAGAAAACCGATGGGCACTCTTGTCGCGGGCACCTTGTTTCGGGTGTCCGCTGATCTCGGTGCGTTCCGGGGGAATGCAGCCTGTCCATAGGGAGAAGTTCATGTCGGCTCGATCGCGGATCCGTCGCGCGGCGCGGTATCTGTGCGCAGTCACGTTGGGGGCTGCGGCGACACTGGGCGCGGCCCCGCAGGCGTCGGCGGCGGTGCCTTCGGGCTATTACCGCATTGTCACGTACGAGGGCCTGTGCTGGGACGATGGCGGAGCGCAGCTCACGCAGTGGACCTGCGAGGAGGACAACGAAGACCAGGTCTTCTACCTCATGCCGTCGTACGACCATGTCGAGCAGAGGGTTCAGACTGCCGACGGCAAGTGCTTGGAGGCGGATGGATTTTACGAGCACGATTCCATCCGCGGGCAGAGGTGCGACTGGGACTCCTACGACCAGTTGTTCAGGTTCGTGCCGTTGGGCAACGGCACGTATCAGATCAGGACCGACTCGCACGCAGGCAAGTGTGCGCATGTGGAGTACCCCGGCGCCGGCGTTGACGTCACGTCGTCCCCCTGCTGGAATTCCGAGTTCGCAGAGAAGCAGAAGTTCGAGCTCGTGCCGGTGAGCTGAGGCAGCGCAGCAGTTTCCGGCTGCAGTCCGTCCCTGCCCCGGCGGGTCGAGGGGTCTCCGGCCGACGGTTCCTTGTCACTTCTCCGGTGGGAACAGCCCTTACAAGCGGTGTGGCGACCCCAACCATGAGCACTTTCTGTGACCGTCAAACCACTTAGTGTAATGACGGTTGGAGTGTGCCGACCATGACGGAGCATGCCGCGGTGTGCTCGATGAGAGGGATACGGATGACAGGTACGGTTGCGGCGCGCCCGATGAGTGCCCGGAAGTTCCTCGCCACACCGGCAGGCGTGGCACTGCGACAGGGGCAGCGGTCGGGGCGCTTCTTCGATCACATCGGCACGATCATCGATCTGGTCGACCTGGTGGATTCCATCGCGGGCGGCGGGCCCGGCATGGACATCGAGGACATCCTCAACAACCACCAGGAGCTCCTCGACCGGATCCTGAAGCAGCAGGAGGAGATCTCCAGCGGCATCGGCGGCATCAACGACAACATCCAGGGCATCGGTGGCGACATCGATCAGATCAAGGATCTGATCGGCCAGATCGGCGAAGGCCAGGACGAGGCCAGGGCGCTCCTGGAATCGATCCTCGCCGAGCAGCGCAGGATGGCGCGGGAGATCAACCGCAATCTGCAGATCATCTCCAACCAGGTCCAGGGCGTATGGACGGAGATGAACAGCTGGTTCGCGCTGACGATCACCGCGATCGCCGGCATGGCCGATACCCTCGCCGAGATCCAGCAGCAGCTCGCCCGCATCGAGGAACTCCTCGAGGAAGTGTTGGCGGAGATCGCCGAACTCCATGACCGCGTCGACTGGAACGCGGTCATCTCCATGTTCGCCGAGCACGAGCACCGGGTCGGCTACTGCATCGAGATGATGATGGCGATCACCGTCCTGCCCACCGACCCCCAGCGGGAGGGCGCCGGTGGCCCCGCTCTGAAGGTGGACGCCGACGGACTGGAGTCCTGGGCGCGCGCGGTGACCGACGAGGTCAGCGGACTGCCGTACTCGCTGTACTGCCTGCACCGTGTACTCGTGGGCGACACCCTGCTGGGCAAGTCGCTGATGCACGTCTTCTGCGACCTGATGGCGCACAAGGAGGAGGTCGGCTACCGGGGAGCGGCACGCTACTTCTTCAAGCTCGCATCCGTCGAAGCCCAGGGCTTCGCCGCTCTGGCCAAGGCCCGCCAGGCCATCAACCTGCCCGAGGTCGACTACGCCGGGCTGCTTCGCGAGAGGCTGCTCGTCCAGACGGCGAGCGTCAACGCGGCCCTGGAGTCGGCGTACGGCGTCGCGGAGTGGAACGACGCCGTGACCAGGGAGGACTGGATCCCCTACGGGTTGAGGGGATACGTCCCCGCCGTTCCACCGGAACCCATTTACTTCGTTGTGGAGAACAACCGCCAGCTGATCGGCGCGATCGGCTTCCCGGACGAGCCGTCCAGCGTGCTCGGCGAGTCGCGCACGGCCGTGGAGTTCTACGTCGGCAATGCCGTGCCGGGCAGCAGGATCATCGACAGTGCCTCGGTGCGCACCATGCCATGGATGCGCGGGACCACACCCGTGGCGGCGATGATGCTGGCGACGGCGATCAAGGAGGAGAACCCCGCCACCGGCGCGCTCCACAAGTACCTGCGCTACTACCCGCAGCACTTCGTGTTCGACCCCAAGTACGTCATGGTCGGCCTCAGGGCATCCGCCAGGGACGGCGTGACCATCCTTGAGCCACTCGTCGCCATGTACGACGAGGAAACCGGCACCACCTCCTGGGACGGCACCTCCGGGGGACTGTGGGCAGCCGTCCTGGACGAGTCCTGCAAGCCCACCAGCGTGGACCTCGGTGACGCAGACCGGCCCCTCGACCAGCTCCCCCCTTGGCAGAGGGAGCCTCACGCCACGGCTCCCGCGCGCGACCACCGATTCACCGACCTCCGCGCAGTGGGGGGCTTCCGCATCAGCTTCAAGCGCGACGGCGACAAGATGTGGTTCCGCCCCGGCCTCCTGGACGACACCTGGGAAGAACGCACCATGCTCCCCGCCAACCCCCAGTCCGACTACCTCCTCTACGAAGCCGTAGACCTGCCCTGACTCCAGAACAGACTCGGCCGAACTGCCCCATGCGCGGAAACGCGCCCGCGCCGCGCCCCGGACAGGGGGGCGCGGCGCGGAGGGGGGTCCCGGCGGCGGCAAGGGCCGTGATCCGCCGCCGGGGGTTTCAGAGGGGGTGCGTCAGCAGGGGGTGCGCCTCAGCAGGCACGTCAGCCTCGGCAGGTGCCTCAGCAGGCACGTCAGCCTCGGCAGGTGCCTCAGCAGGCACGTCAGCCTCGGCAGGTGCCTCAGCAGGCGCCGAGGTCCTTCCAGACGCCCCACTCGCCGGTCTTGCCCGGCTCCTCGTTCTGCGTCCACCACTGGGCCTTCCACTTGCGGCCGACGTGGGAGACCTCGTTGCCCGCGTTGTAGACCGTGCCGGCCACGTACGCCGGGACGGTGCAGCCCGTGGTGGGCGGCGTCGTCGGAGGCGTGGTCGGGGGAGTCGTCGGCGGGGTGGTGGGCGGCGTGGTCGGCGGGGTGGTCGGCGGGGTCGTGGAGCCCGGCTCCACCACCGTCGTACCGCGCGCCAGGTCACCGGCGAGGGCGTACGTCGTGCCGTTGATGTTCACCGTCCAGTTGGAGGGGGTGGACACCGGCAGGTAGTAGTTGAACGCCAGGTCGACCGTGGCGCCCGGGGCGAGCGACTGCCAGGCCGGGAGCTTCAGGGAGACGCGGTGGAAGTCGCCCTTCAGACCGCCCACGTTGGAGCCCGTGTGGTCGCTGCTGATCACCTTCGTGCCGAAGCCCGACTGGTCGGAGGCGTTGGCCGGGGCCGAGGTCCCGTAGTCGAACTGGAACTCCGTGCCGCCCGGCAGGGTCGCCGCCGTGTTGTTGGTGATCTTGATCTTCGGGGTGATCGGGTAGTTCGAGTCGCCCAGCTTGAACTCGGTGAACTGGGCGTCGATCTTCACGGCCTGGGTCGGCAGCGCCTTGTTCGACTTCTTCGCGCCGTACGGGGTGGCCGACTTGAACTTGTCGTACATCAGCGAGGTGAGCGTGGAGCCCATCTCGTACTGGCCCTTGGCGGCGTTCCAGGCGTAGTCACCGGCCATCTCCCAGACCATGGTGCCGCCGATGCCCTTGGCGACCACGTAGTCGGCCTTCGCGGCCACCGACTGCTCGTCCTCGGTGGAGAGGAAGACCTTCTTCTGCGCGTTCCACAGCCACGGCGCGACCAGGGTCGAGTCGTACTTGCGGGCGTAGGTGCCGGTCAGCGTGGTGTTCGCCGGGAAGCCGTACTGCGTGACGTAGTCGCCGACGATCCCCTTCTCCAGGTTCTTGGCGTGCCACATCGGGTTGGAGCCGGCGGGCGACTCGGCACCGTTGGTGTCCTTGTCGTGCCACAGGTTGTCGATGCCGACGGCGCCGTCACCGCACTTGGTCAGACCGGCTCCGGCCGGGCAGGTGGCCGCGGAGGCCTTGCCCCACAGCCCGTCGGTGCCGCCCTGCACGTTCTTGTGGCCGCGGGTGTAGTAGGGCAGGCCGATGTTGATCCGGCCGGCCGGCATCGAGCCGCGGAAGTAGTGGTACGCCCAGTCGGTGTTGAGGTAGCCGATGTTGCCGTACTGCGCCGAGCCGTAGACGTTGGCCGCGGCGAGCTCGCCGTCCTTGCCGTCGTCGAAGAGGGAGGCGTTGGGCCCGACGTACTCGTTCCAGGCGCCGTGCAGGTCGTAGGACATGATGTTGACGTAGTCCAGATACTTCTGCATCTGGAAGGTCTCCATGCCCCGCAGCAGGTAGCCGGAGGAGGGGGCGGCGACGGTCAGCAGGTAGTGCTTGCCGTCGGCGGCGCCGGCCTTGTCCAGCTTCTCGCGCAGGGACTTCATGAGGGCCGCGTAACCCTGCACGAGCCCGGCGCGGCGCGCGTTGGCGAGCGGCCAGTCGAGCGGGTTGCCGGCGTCCTTCATGGTCGTCGGGTACTCGTAGTCGATGTCGACGCCGTTGAACCCGTACTTCCGGATGAACTCGACGGACGAGGTGGCGAAGGTGTCGATCCCGGCCTGGTTGACCGAACCGTCGGCGTTGGTGGCCATCGAGTAGAAGCCGCCGGAGTTCACCCGGTCGCCGTTGTCGGCGAAGTACCCGCCCGTCTCGGCCCAGCCGCCGACCGAGATCAGCGTCTTCACGTTCGGGTGCTGCTTCTTGAACTTGTTGAGCAGGTTGAAGTGGCCCTTGTAGGCGTACGCGGGATCCATCTCGGCGCCGGCGACACCGGGCCAGGTCATCCCGGTGGCCGCGTTGTTCGGACCGTCCGCGCCGACGGAGAGCTTGTTGTCCCCGTTGACGTGCCCGAAGGCGTAGTTGATGTGGGTGATCTTCTCCCACGGGATGTCCTTGGCCAGGTACGCGGACTGGCCGTTCTTGCCGGTGCGCCAGCCCGTGAAGTAGCCGATGACCCGGCGCTGGTGGTCCGCGCCCATCTTCTCGCGGCCCTCGGTGTCGTAGACCGAGCAGTACGGGACGTCGACGCCGGGCGTCTTGTAGAGCCCGTCGGGGCGACAGGACTCGTTGTCGGCCGCGTACGAGACGCCGCCGGCGAGCGAGCTGAGCAGCAGCCCGGCGACGGCCGCGCCGGAAGCGAGCAGCGAGGCTCTCTTCGTGGTGGGGGACAACACGATCAGTTCCTCCTGGGGAGGTGGTCATACACAACGAACAAGGGGGTGGGTCGTGTTGGGCCCGTGGAGTGCGCACGCCGTCGGACCGTTACCTCGGAGGTGACACGGAGATTAAGAGGACTAGACCAGTGCGTCAATAGGTCTGGACCAAAGAGGTCGCAATGGGGAGTGTGTGAGCCAGCCCACAGGATCTCGGCCGTATCGCCTCACGCGGGTCGTGGCACACTGGCCCTGTATCAGCAGCAGCGCACTCCGGGGTCGGTGTAATTCCGAACCGGCGGTATAGTCCGCGACCCGTCCGCAGCCAGCGGCCGGTTGACCAGGTGAGATTCCTGGACCGACGGTGAAAGTCCGGATGGGAGGCAGTGCGCGGCGGGTGACCCCTCTCAGGGGTGTGCCGGCCGTACGTCCGCTGGTCGCCGTGTCGTCACCGATTCGGCGTACCCGGAGGACGCGGCTTCCGCGCACCCTGCGCCAGGTGTCGTTCCCGCTCTCTGTCGTCATCGACAGGCCCCGGAGTCCGTGCCCGAAGAGGCAGGAGGACCCGGTGGCCCAGCAGGCCGACACCACCGCCATGCGACGCGCCGTCGAGCTCGCCGCCCGCGGACTCGGCGCCACCAGCCCCAACCCCGTCGTCGGCTGCGTCATCACCGACGCCTCCGGACACCGGGTCGGCGAGGGCTGGCACCAGCGCGCCGGAGGCCCCCACGCCGAGGTCCACGCACTGCGCGAGGCCGGCGTCCTCGCCCGCGGCGGCACCGCCTACGTCACCCTCGAACCCTGCAACCACACCGGCCGCACCGGGCCCTGCGCCCAGGCCCTGATCGAGGCCGGGATCAGCCGGGTCGTGTACGCGGTCGGCGACCCGAACCCGCAGGCCACGGGCGGTGCCGACACCCTGCGCGCCGCAGGGCTCGAGGTCTCCGGCGGCCTCCTCGCCGACGAGGCCGAGGCGGTCAACATCGCCTGGCTCACCTCCGTACGCCACGGCCGCCCCTTCGTCCGCTGGAAGTACGCCGCCACCTTCGACGGCCGCATCGCCGCCGCCGACGGCACCTCCCGCTGGATCACCTCCGCCGAGTCCCGCGCCGACGTCCACCGGCTGCGCGCCGAGGCCGACGCCGTCGTCGTCGGCTCCGGCACCGCCCGCGCCGACGACCCCCACCTGGCCGTACGCGGCATCGAAGGTGCCGTCCAGCCGCTGCGGGTCGTCGTCGACACCGAGGCGACCGCGGTGAAGCCCGGCGCCCGGATCCTGGACGACGCGGCGCCCACCCTGATCGCGATCGCCGAGGACGCCGGGACGGCCCTCCCCGACGTCGTACGCCTCCCCAGGGCCGAGCGCGGCCTGTCCGTACCCGCCCTCCTGGACGCCCTCCACGCGCGCGGTGTCCGCTCCGTCCTCCTCGAAGGCGGCCCCACCCTCGCGGGCGCCTTCGTCGCCGCGGGCGCCGTCGACGAGGTCGTCGGCTACCTCGCCCCCGTCCTCCTCGGCGCGGGCCCCGCGGCCCTCGCCGACGCCGGAATCAGCACCATCACCGAAGCGTTGCGGCTCGACATCACCGATATCTCGGATATCGGATCCGATATCCGCATCACCGCCACCCTCAAGGGAGCCTGACCGTGTTCACCGGAATCGTCGAAGAACTGGGCGAGGTCGTCGCCGTCGAGCAGCTGGAGGACGCCTCCCGCTTCCGACTGCGCGGCCCCCTGGTCACGGAAGGCGCCCAGCACGGCGACTCCATCGCCGTCAACGGTGTCTGTCTCACGGTCGTCGAGTTCGGCGACGGCGAGTTCACCGCCGACGTCATGGCCGAGACCCTCAAGCGGTCCAGCCTCGGCGCCCTGGAGGTCGGCACCCGCGTCAACCTGGAGCGGCCCATGGCCGTCGGCGGCCGCCTCGGCGGCCACATCGTCCAGGGCCACGTGGACGGCACCGGCACGATCCTGGACCGGACCCCGTCCGAGCACTGGGAACTCGTCAAGGTCGGCCTTCCCGCCCACCTCTCCCGGTACGTCGTCGAGAAGGGCTCGATCACGGTCGACGGCGTCAGCCTCACCGTCGTCGAGGTCACCGACGACTGGTTCACCATCAGCCTCATCCCCACCACCCTCGACCTGACCACGCTCGGCATCAAGAAGAGCGGCGACCCGGTCAACCTCGAAGTGGACGTCATCGCCAAGTACGTCGAGCGGCTGCTCGGCACCGGCGCGGGACCCGAAGCCAAGGAGAACGTCAAGTGAACTGGCTCAACTCCGAGGCCTTCACCGTCCTGGACCAGCGCATCATGTGGTCCGACATGATCGGCAACACGATCGGACTCATAGCCCTCGCGCTCGGCTGGCGCCGCTCCATCCTCACCTGGCCCGCCCAGCTGCTCTCCGGTCTGATCCTGGTCGGCGCCTACGCCTCCGCGAACCTCGCCGGCGGCGTCGGCAAGCAGCTCCTCGTCATCGGCGTCGCCGCCTGGGGCTGGTGGCAGTGGAACCGGGGTAGGCAGCAGGCCCAGGACGGCTCCATCGCCGTCCGCTTCGCCACCTGGAAGGAGCGCGGGCTGCTCCTCGCGGGCGCGGTCGCCGGCACCCTCGCCGTCGGCGGGCTCTTCACCCTCTACCCGTCGCTCTCCTGGAGCCCGTGGGCCGACGCGTACATCTTCGTCGGCACCCTCGTCGCGATGATCGCGCAGGCCCGCGGCCTGGTCGAGTTCTGGTTCGCCTGGCTCCTCGTCGACCTCGTCGGCGTCCCCCTCGCCTTCAACAGCGGCCTCGCCTTCTCCGGCCTGGTGTACGTCATCTACTTCGCCCTCGTCATCTGGGGCATGCGCGACTGGTGGCTCCGGACGCGTACGACCTCCGCCGCTCTGGAAGGAGCACACGCATGAGCGCCGCCCTTCCCCCCTGGGACGCCACCGACCTCGCCCTCGACCCCGTCGAGCAGGCCATCCGCGACATCGCCGCCGGCCGCCCCGTCGTCGTCGTCGACGACGAGGACCGCGAGAACGAGGGCGACCTCGTCATCGCCGCCGAGAAGGCCACGCCCGAGATCGTCGCCTTCATGATGAGCGAGTGCCGCGGCCTGATCTGCGCCCCCATGGAGGACGACGAACTGGAGCGCCTCCAGCTCCCGCAGATGGTCGAGCACAACACCGAGTCGATGCGGACCGCCTTCACCGTCTCCGTGGACGCGAGCCCCGCGCACGGCGTCACCACCGGCATCTCCGCCGCCGACCGCGCCACCACCCTGCGGATGCTCGCGAGCGGCGCCCACGAACCCTCCGACTTCGTCCGCCCCGGCCACGTCTTCCCGCTGCGCGCCAAGGCGGGCGGAGTTCTCGTCCGCAACGGCCACACCGAGGCCGCCGTCGACCTCGCCCGCCTCGCGGGCCTGCGCCCGGCCGGCGCGATCGTCGAGATCGCCGGCGAGGACGGCGTCATGCTGCGCCTGCCCGAGCTGGTCCCCTTCGCCCGCAAGCACGGGCTGACGATCATCTCCATCGAGGACCTGATCGCCTACCGGCGCTCCGCCGAGCCGACCGTCCGCCGCGAGGCCGAGGTCCAGCTCCCCACCGCGCACGGCGACTTCACCGCGTACGGCTACCGCTCCACGGTCGACGGCGTCGAGCACGTCGCCCTCGTCCACGGCGACATCGAGAACACGGCCGACGGCGAGGGCGTCCTGGTCCGGGTCCACTCCGAGTGCCTGACCGGCGACATCTTCCACTCGCTGCGCTGCGACTGCGGCCCCCAGCTCCAGGCCTCGATGGACCGGATCCAGGAGGCCGGCCGCGGAGTCGTCGTCTACCTCAGGGGCCACGAGGGCCGCGGCATCGGCCTGCTGTCCAAGCTGCGCGCGTACGAGCTCCAGGAGCGCGGCCGCGACACCCTCGACGCCAACCTGGAACTCGGGCTGCCCGCCGACGCCCGCGACTACGCGGCCGGCGCGCAGATCCTCGTCGACCTCGGCCTCCGCCGGGTGCGCCTGATGACCAACAACCCCGAGAAGGTCGACGCCCTCACCCGGCACGGCCTGACGGTCGAGGCCCGCGAGCCCATGCCGGTCACGGCCGGCGAGCACAACCTCCGCTACCTGCGCACCAAGCGGGACCGGATGGGCCACGACCTGCCATGGCTGGACGGCTCCCCGGCCTCCACCTGCGGCAACCAGTAAACCTTTCACTTCGTACGGTTCAAGGAGAGACATGAGCGGCAAGGGCGCACCCGTCCTCAGCGTGAAGAACTGCGGCGACCTGCGGGTCGCGGTCATCGCGGCCCAGTGGCACGAGAAGATCATGGACGGCCTGGTCGACGGCGCCCTGCGCGCCCTGAGCGAGCTCGGCATCGACGAGCCGACCCTGCTCCGCGTCCCCGGCAGCTTCGAGCTCCCGGTCGTGGCGAAGGTCCTCGCCGGCCGCGGCTACGATGCCATCGTGGCGCTCGGCGTCGTCATCCGCGGCGGAACGCCGCACTTCGAGTACGTGTGCCAGGGCGTCACCCACGGCCTCACCCAGGTCTCGATCGACACCGGCGTACCCGTCGGATTCGGCGTCCTCACCGTCGACAACGAAGAGCAGGCCCTCGACCGGGCCGGCCTCGAAGGCTCCAGCGAGGACAAGGGCCACGAGGCCGTCACCGCCGCCGTCGCCACCGCGACCACGCTGCGCACGGTCAGCGAACCCTGGCGCTGAGTGCGCGACCCTTACCCCGTACTCTTAGGACCATCATGGCGAACGGAACCCGTAAAAGCTTCGAAGAGCTCTTCGCCGAGCTCAAGGCCAAGGCCGAGACCGGCGACCCGGCCACCTCCCGCACCGCGGAGCTGGTGGACAAGGGCGTCCATGCCATCGGCAAGAAGGTCGTCGAAGAGGCCGCCGAGGTCTGGATGGCCGCCGAGTACGAGAGCAAGGAAGCCGCCGCCGAGGAGATCTCGCAGCTGCTGTACCACGTCCAGGTGATGATGGTCGCCCGCGGGATCTCGCTCGACGACGTCTACGCGCACCTCTGAGCCCCACGTCCCACCCTCCGCAACTCCCAGGCAAAGGAAGCCCCACCCATGCTGCGCATCGCCGTTCCCAACAAGGGTTCCCTCTCCGGACCTGCGTCGGCAATGCTCCATGAGGCCGGCTACCGCCAGCGCAAGGAGTCCAAGGAGCTGGTGGTCATCGACCCCGACAACGAGGTCGAGTTCTTCTACTTGCGTCCGAAGGACATCGCGATCTACGTCGCCTCCGGGAAGCTGGACATCGGCATCACCGGCCGTGACCTGCTCCTGGACTCCGGCGCCAGCGCCGAGGAGATCCTCCCGCTGAACTTCGGCCGCTCCACCTTCCGGTACGCGACCCGCCCGGGCACCGCGAGCGGCCCCGAGGACTTCGGCGGCATGACGATCGCCACCTCCTACGAGGGCATCGTCGCCAAGCACCTCGCCGACCAGGGGATCGACGCCTCCGTCGTCCACCTCGACGGCGCCGTCGAGACCGCGATCCAGCTGGGCGTCGCCCAGATCATCGCGGACGTCGTCGAGACCGGCACCAGCCTGCGCAACGCCGGCCTCGAGGTCATCGGCGAGCCGATCCTGACCTCCGAGGCCGTCGTCGTCCGCCGCCACGGCGCCGAGGACGACAACCCGCAGGTCCAGCAGTTCCTCCGCCGCCTCCAGGGCGTCCTCGTCGCCCGCTCGTACGTGATGATGGACTACGACTGCCGCGCCGAGCACCTGGAGCAGGCCGTCGCCCTCACCCCGGGCCTGGAGTCGCCGACCGTCTCCCCGCTGCACAACGAGGGCTGGGTCGCGGTCCGAGCGATGGTCCCCGCCAAGGAGGCGCAGCGGATCATGGACGACCTGTATGAGATCGGCGCCCGCGCCATCCTCACCACCGCCATCCACGCCTGCCGCCTCTGACGGCACGGACCGTCCCGCCCGAAGGCCCCGAGGAACCCCCGATGTCCCAGCCCTCCGTCCCCGCCCTCCCGGTCACCTTCCGTCCCGGGCGCACCCGGGCCGTCCTGCTGACCGCGGGGCTCGTGATGTTCGTCGTCGTCACCACCGTGGCGCTGATGCTGGAACGGCTCGGACCGGGGGAGCGCGTCAGTTTCGTCTTCGTCGCCGCGCTGCTCGCGGGGGTGCTCGTGCTGCTGAGCCGCCCCAAGGTCGTCGCGGACGACGAGGGCGTCACCGTCGTCAACATCACCCGGACCCGGCGGCTCGCCTGGGCGGAGATCCTCAAGGTCAACCTGCGCCCCGGTGACGCCTGGGTCTTCCTGGACCTGAGCGACGGCACCAGCCTGCCGGCGCTCGGCATCCAGCCCGGTATCGCCAAGGAAGCGGCCATCCGGGACGCCCGCGCGCTGCGGGCCCTCGCCGAGACCCACGGGACGGGCGCGGAGAAGGCGGCCTGATCCGGTCTCCCGGGAGCACGGGGACACGCCGGGGCTTCCCCTCCGGCGGAACCCGGGTCCGTCCCCCATCCGGGGTCGGCCCTCTGCCCCTCGGGGCGCTCGCTTGACTACTCTGGAGGCGGTGGTGCCGAGCGGCACCACCGCCTCGCGTGTGCAGGGCCGCCGACGCGGCCCGCGAGGCCACACCCTTCGACCCGAGGAGTGACTCCCTCCAGCAATGGACGGATCGTCCGGTAATACCCGCGCCGCCCTCTCCCCGGAGGCGGCGCCGTGATCGTCTCCCTTCTGCTGCTCGTCGCGGCCTTCGCCCTCATCCTCGCCAACGGCTTCTTCGTGGCCGCCGAGTTCGGTCTCGTGACCGTCGAACGCGCCGAGGCCGAGCGGGCCGCGGCCGCCGGCGACCGGCGCGCCCGCACCGTCGTCACCGCCCTGCGCGAGCTGTCCTTCCAGCTCTCCGGCACCCAGCTGGGCATCACGCTCACCTCCCTCGTCGTCGGCATGCTCGCCGAGCCCGCGCTCGCCGGACTGCTGCACGGCCCGCTCACCGCGACCGGACTGCCCGCAGGGGCCGTCTCCGGGATCTCGGTGGTGATCGGGATGCTGCTCGCCTCCGCCGTCCAGATGGTGGTCGGCGAGCTCGTCCCGAAGAACTGGGCGGTCTCCCGGCCGCTCCAGGTGGCCCGCTTCGTGGCCACCCCGCAGCGCCACTTCTCCGCCGTCTTCCGGCCGGTGATCTCCCTCCTGAACCGGGTCGCCAACCGCTTGGTACGGCTCCTCGGCGTCGAGCCCACCGAGGAGCTGGACTCGGTCCGCACCCCCGGTGAGCTGGTCTCCCTGGCCCGGCACTCCGCCCTGGCCGGCGCCCTCGAACAGGACACCGCGGACCTCTTCGTACGGACCCTGTCCCTCGGCGGACTCACCGCCGAACAGGTCATGACCCCGCGGGTGAAGGTCAGCGCCCTCCAGTGGGACGCCACCGCGGCCGACGTC
This sequence comes from Streptomyces sp. NPDC002773, assembly GCF_040295605.1. Classification (NCBI taxonomy): domain Bacteria; kingdom Bacillati; phylum Actinomycetota; class Actinomycetes; order Kitasatosporales; family Streptomycetaceae; genus Streptomyces; species Streptomyces sp. NPDC002773. The sequence continues at coordinate 24,744 of NZ_JBEOVO010000013.1, read as the reverse complement.
CTCAACCTCACCCGGGCCACCGGGCTCTCCCGGTTCCCCGTCTACCGCGACCGCATCGACGAGATCGTCGGCATGGTCCACCTCAAGGACGCGCTCGCCGTCGCCCCGCACGCCCGGCTGCGTACCCCCGTCGGCCGGATCGCGGTCCCGCCGCTCCTCGTGCCCGAGTCACTGCCCGCCCAGACCCTCCTGGAGCGGCTGCGCCGCGAGCAGCCGATCGCGGTGGTCGTCGACGAGTACGGGGGTACGGCCGGGGTCGTCACCCTGGAGGACATCGTCGAGGAACTCGTCGGCGAGGTCCGCGACGAGCACGACACCGTGGGCGACGGGCGGCCGGAGCTGGCCGCCGCCCCCGCCGAGGACGGCCGGCCCGCCTGGGAGGCCGACGGCTCCTGCCGGGTCCACACCCTGCGCCGGATAGGCCTCGACGTGCCCGACGGCCCGTACGAGACCGTCGCCGGCCTCGTCGCCGACCTCCTCGGGCGCATCCCCGCCCCGGGCGACCGCGCGGAACTCCCCGGCTGGCACCTCTCGGTGCGTCAGGTCGACCGCTACCGCGCCGAACGCGTACGCCTCGTACGTACGGACCCGACGCCGACCCCGGAGCCGACAAGGCCCCTGGCCCCGGTCGCGACCGCGGCGGCTACGACCCCGGGGGCGGCGGCCCCGGCCCCCGCCCCGGCCCCTGTCGCCGTCCCCTCGCCCTCCCCGTTGGTCACGGAGGGGGCCCGATGAGCGTCCTTCCCCTCCTCTTCGCCGTCCTCCTGGTCCTCGCCAACGGCTTCTTCGTCGGAGCCGAGTTCGCGCTCGTCTCCGTCCGCCGCAGCCAGATCGAACCGCTCGGCGGCGCCCGCGCCAAGCAGGTGCTGCACGGGCTCGAGAACCTGCCGCAGATGATGGCGGCCGCCCAGTTCGGCATCACCGTCTGCTCCCTGACGCTCGGCGCCGTCGCCGAGCCGACCGTCGCCCGTCTCCTCGAACCCGTCTTCCACGCGGTCGGCGTCCCCGAGGGGCTCATCCATCCCCTCGGTTACGTCATCGCCCTCGCCGCGGTCGTCTTCCTCCACCTCGTCATCGGCGAGATGGTCCCGAAGAACCTGGCGATGGCCGCGCCCGAGCGGACCGCGCTCTGGCTCGCCCCGACCCTCGTCGGCTTCGCCCGGCTCTGCCGTCCCGTGACGGCCGCGCTCGGCGCCTGCGCCCGGCTCGTCCTGCGGGCGTTCAAGGTCGAGCCGAAGGACGAGGTGGAGGCGGTCTTCACCCGCGCCCAACTGGGCCGGCTCGTCGAGGACGCGGGGCTGGCCGGACTGCTCGACCCGGCCGAGCAGGAGCGCCTGGAGGACGCGCTCGAACTGGGCACGCGCCCGGTGACGGACGTCCTCATCGCCCCGGCGTCCCTGGTCACCGTCCCGCCGACGGTCACCCCGCGCGAGATCGAGGAGCTGACCGTACGCACCGGGTACTCGCGCTTCCCGGTCCGCGCCGAGCCGGACGCCGCCTTCCTGGGCTTCGTGCACGTGAAGGACGTCCTCGACCTGGAGGAACGGGAGCGGGCGGTGCCGCCGCGGCTGTGGCGGCCGATGGCCGCCCTCCGCGCCGAACTGCCCCTGGACGACGCCCTCACCGTGATGCGCCGCGCCGCCACCCATCTGGCGCAGGTCGCGGACGGCTCGGGCCGCGTGCTCGGCCTCGTCGCCCTGGAGGACGTCCTGGAGATGCTGGTGGGCGAGGTCCGCGACCCCGCGCACCGGAACCGTCCGGTGCCCGCCCTCCCGTACCCGGCCCAAGGAGTCCGGCGGGCCCCGGCCTAGTACCCCGGCGGCTCCTGCTGCGGGCCGCGGTCGACCGGACCGCGGCCCGACAGGACCTCGCCGTACGCCTGCATGAGGTCGGCGAGCCGGAGCGTGGCGAGGTCCTCCCGGGTCGGGGTGCTGGGGTATCCGGAGAGCCGCAGGTCCCGGTAGGCGCAGGACTTCTCGTACAGGGTGCGCAGGAACCGTCCGTTGCCCAGCTCGTCGATCCAGCCCTGCTCGACGACGTGCCCGCTGATCGAGCGCAGCTCCTCGCGGGCCTCGTCGTCCCAGCCGTCCCCGTTGGCCGCCGCGAGCACCTCGCCGATCGCGGTCAGTTCCAGGGGACGGTACGAGGGGAAGTCGACCCGGGTGGTGAACCGGGAGGACAGGCCGGGGTTGGTGCTGAGCAGCCGGTCCATGCCCTCGGGGTAGCCGGCCAGGATGACCACGAGGTGGTCGCGGTTGTCCTCGGCCCGTTTGAGGAGGACCTGGAGGGCCTCGTCCCCGTAGGCGTCGCCCTTGCTGTAGCCGGTGTTGGAGAGCGCGTACGCCTCGTCGACGAAGAGCACCCCGCCGACGGCCGAGTCGATCAGTTCGTTGGCCTTGACCGCGGTCTGTCCGAGGAACTCTCCCACCAGGTCGGCCCGTTGGGCCTCCACCAGATGGTCCCCGCCGAGCAGCCCGAGGGCGTAGAAGACCCGGCCGAGGATGCGGGCGACCGTGGTCTTCCCGGTGCCCGAGGGCCCGGAGAAGACGAAGTGCCGCTTGGGCGGCTGGACCGGCAGGCCCTGCCCGGCCCGCAGCCGCGCCATCTCCAACTGCGCGGACAACGCCTTGACCTGGCGTTTCACCGGCTCCATGCCGACCATGCCCTCCAGCTCGGCGAGCGCCTCCGCGAGCAGCACCGGATCGGTGGGGCCCTCGGGGAAACGCGGTGGCATCGGCTGGGCCGGCAGGGGCACCTTCTGCCGTACGGTCTCCGGCGGCGTGACCGGCGCCACCGGTGGTACGGGCTCGGGCGCGAGCAGCAGTCCGTCGCCCAGCGGCCCGGGGCCGGGATCGGGTTCGGCGCCCGGCGCGGTGTCCACCGCGTCCTGCCCGAGGCCCCCGCCGGCGGTGCCCAGGGCGACCGTCGCGAGCCCGGCCGGGTCGTCCACGCCGTCGTACCCCTCGAAGCCGTCGTACTCGGCGATCGCGGCGAGGCGCGCGGCCGTGTCCATGAACGTCGGGTCGATCCGGTGCACGGCCCGGTAGAGCGGCAGGGCGGCGGCGCTGCGCCCGGTGCCCTCGTGTGCGCGGGCGAGCCAGTAGCGCAGCTCCTTGCGCTGGGGCTGCTCGCTGCGGCACCGCATCAGCGAGGCCGACAGCAGAGGTTCGGCCTGGCCGTACATCTCAAGCCTGACCCGGGCCATGCCGCCGAAGAGGCCGGCCTCGATGCCGAGGAGCGGGTCGTCGACGAGGGTCTCGGTGTGCCGGACGAGCTGGTCCCAGTCCTTGACGAGATAGGCGCGGCAGGCGTGCAGGAAGCGCACCTGGGGGTCCGTGTCGACCGGGGGGAGCCCCGCGAGGGCCCGGTCGAGCTCCGGTACGTGGCGCCCGTCGAGCCAGTGGGAGGCGTGCGCGAGCAGCAGGTCGCGCGAGCTCTCCAGGACGGGCTGCACCCACCAGCCCAGCCAGTACCAGGAGTTGAGGGTGCGCCGGTACCGGGCCCGCTGCTCGCCGAAGCGGTCGCGGTTGCGGTACATGCGCAGCAGCGCGGTCGTGGTGTCGACCCGGAGCGCGTGCAGCCCGAGCCAGGCGTCCGCCATCCCGGGGTCGATCCGTACCGCCGTCCGGAACTCGTCCTCCGCCTGCGGATAGGCGCCCATCGTGTAGGCGTCGACTCCGCGCAGCCAGGCGAGCTCGGCCGGGGCCTGCGCGCCCTGCGTGCCGATGTCCATCGGGTCCCCCACAACCGTCTTCGCATGGACGGGATTTGACCGCACCTGGGGGCATCGTACCTGCGCAGGGGGTGCGCGCTTAAGGAGAAGCACATGATCCGGAAGCGGTGACCCTGGGTGATCGACAGGGGCCGCGGAGGGCCTCGGAGAGGGCCGTCACGGGCAGAACGAAGCCCCCGATCACGGGGGAACAACCGGGGGCTTCGTGTCTGCGGCGGCTCCGAAAAGCCGCACATTCAGAACGTAAGACCTTTACGCCCCTTGGGTCAAGCGGAGTTGAGGCACTTGCGGAAGCGGACTTTCGGCCCCTCAGTTCACGGACATGAAGCCGTCACGGTACGTGATGATCTGGTCCGCGCCCGCTGTCACACCGGGACCGGGAAGCCAGTCGTACCCCGTCCGGCACTCCCGTACCAAGGTGTCGGCGTGGGGCCGGGAGGGGTCCTCGGCGAAATGGCGAGTCTCCGCCACGGTCCAGCCGTCCCAGAAGGCTGCCTGCTCCGGGCCGTCCCGGTGCCGGCCCCGCGCCCAGGACTCCTCAGGGCCGCGCTCCATCCACAGCAGCCACGCCAGGAACGGCCGCACCGCCTGTCGGCCGACGCCGACGCCCTCGACGAGCACGACGGGGGCGGGAGCCAGCGCGCGTGCCTCCCCGAAGCGCCTCAGCCGCCAGTCGTACGGATGGTAGGAGGCCGTCTCGCCCCGCGAGAGGGGTTCGAGGACCTGCTCCCGCAGCCGGCCTGCCCAGGCGAACAGCTCCTCGTGGGTGGCGAGGTCGTCGAGGTGGAGGACCGGGGCGTCCCCGAGGGCGGCGGAGAGGCGGGCCGCGAGGGTCGACTTCCCGGAGCCCGCGTGGCCGTCGACCCCGATCAGCCGGACCGGCCCGCAGGAGGGCGGCAGCCGGAGCAGCGCGTGCGCCGCGCGGTCGAGGTCGTTCATGGGCCCAGGGTAGGGGAGGGGGACCGCCGCAGGTCAGGAAGGTACCGCCGTCACCGGTCGAGACCAATATTGGTAGGGCGACGCGGGGGCGAAGTGCTGGCGGAGCCCCGCCGGGGCCGCGATAGTGGGCCCGCGCAGCAGGTCCGTACGCCCACCGTTCTCGACTGGGGGTCACCGCCCATGACCAGCTCCACCCCGCGCAGAACCGTCCTCGCCGCGGCCCTCGCGGCGGCCGGAACGGCCGCCACCGCGGCGCCGGCCGCGGCCGCCACCGCTGACTGCGATCCGTCCGCCGCCCCGGCCCCCGCCCCCGCGCCAGGCCGCGCCCCCGCCCCCGCACCCGGCCTCGTCGACAACCGCTTCTGGTCCTCGTACACGGACTGGAGATGCGGCAGCGCCGCCGGTACCAGGGCGGTCGCCGGCCGCCGCCCCGGCCTCGTCCTCGAAACCCCCGCCGGCCGCACCGACTACACCGACCCGCACACCGGCCGGACCTCCGCCTGGGAGTACGCCCGCTGGACCTCGCCCGTCCACACCCCGACCGTGCCCGCCACCGAGGTCATCGCCTCCTGGAACGCCCACACCCCGCCCGGCACCTGGCTCCAGGTCGAGCTGTCCGGCGGCTACACCGACGCCACCGCCACCCCCTGGTACGTCCTGGGCCGCTGGGCCTCCGGCGACGGCGACATCCGGCGCACCTCCGTCGACGACCAGACCGACGGCCGGAGCACCGTGTGGACCGACACCCTCGCGATCGACGACGCGGCGAGCGGGCTGCGCCTTGCCTCGTACCGGCTGCGCCTGACGCTGTACCGCACGCCGGGGAGCGACCTCACCCCCACGGTCTGGCGGCTGGGCGCGATGGCCTCGGACGTCCCGGACCGCTTCACGGTCCCGGCCTCGGCTCCCGGCCCCGCCCGCGAGCTGACCGTGCCGCGCTACTCGCAGAACACCCACGTCGGGCAGTACCCCGAGTACGACAACGGCGGCGAGGCCTGGTGCAGCCCCACCTCCTCCCAGATGATCATCGAGTACTGGGGACGGCGACCGTCGGCACAGGACCTGGCCTGGGTGAACCCGGCGTTCGCCGACCCCCAGGTCTGCCACGCGGCCCGCCAGACCTACGACCACCAGTACCAGGGCTGCGGCAACTGGCCCTTCAACGCCGCCTACGCGGCCACCTACCCCGACATGAACGCCGTGGTCACCAGGCTGCGCTCGCTCACCGAGCTGGAGAGCCTGGTCCTGGCCGGCATCCCGGCCATAACGTCCCAGTCGTTCCGCACGGAGGAACTGACCGGCGCCGGCTACGGCACGGCGGGCCACCTCATGACCGTCATCGGCTTCACGGCGGACGGCGACATCATCGCCAACGACCCCGCCTCACCCACCAACGAGGCCGTCCGCCGGATCTACCGCCGCCGCGAGTGGGAGAACATCTGGCTCCGCACGAAGCGCTACGACGCCAACGGCAAGGTCAGAAGCGGTACGGGTGGTGTCTGCTACCTCTACTGGCCCGCCAAGCCGACCCCGAGTCAGCACCGCGCCCTCCAGGCGCTCGGCCTGACGTGAGCATGAGTGCCCCGCCCCACCGGAATCGGGCGACTTGATCGGGGGAACCTCGCGAACCGTGTGCGGACCATGATCACGGGATGCCACAGTCACACCATGCGCAGTGACGAAGCCAGCGTGAAGGGATCGGTCACCGACCTGGCACAGGAGCGGTGGGGAATCACGCTGGGCGGAGAGTTCCCGGCCCGGTTCGCGGAGCCGGGATGGACCTATGAGGAGACCGTCGACCGTCGCTGTCCCGCGTGCGGCGGCGAACTGCACGCCCTGCGGAGACCGTACGAGTCCCAGGGGCGCACCTACCAGTACACGGCGCTCGTCTGCCCTGCCTGTCCCGTCGCCTTCACCCTCGCGGAGCTCGGGGTGAAGCGGTACGACGAGCTGACCAGCGCCGTGCCCCGCCAGGCCGGGAAGGCACTCCGGCGCCGTCCGGCGCCCGTGCCCCTCGGGGTGAGTCCGGACGGGCCGAGGGTCATCGTGACCGCGATCGTCAGGGGTCCGGCGGTGCGCGCGGACCGCGGCCCGGTGTGGCCGGAGGACCTGGTCGTGCCCGACGGGACCGAGCAGCGGGCCTTGTCGTGGTGGAAGGTCGCCGATCCCACCTGGCGCCCGGCCGACGCGGCGCTCACGGCGGCCGAGGACGTGCGGGTGATCCTCCCCGAAGGTCCGGAGTACGAGGCGCTGCGGGCGTGGCTGAAGGAGCGGGACGTTCCGTACCGGGTCAGTCGGTACTGGGAGGAGGCCGGTCAGGTCGGCACGGTCACCGACACCGGCGGCCGTACGGAGCTGGTCGCGGTCGGTCCGGACGGAGCGGCCCCCGCCCCGGGGCCGTGGGCAGTGGCGGCTCGGGACGCCTTCGCCGCCCAGTGGGACGCACTGGAGGAGCTGCCGGACGGCGACGGCGACACGTATGTGCCCGTCGGTGAGCTGGTGCCGGCCGAGTGGGCCGGGCTGCTGCCGCACCCGTCGTTCAACCCGGTGCAGGCCGCCGCCGTCCCGGTGGTGCTCGAGGGCACCGGGCATCTGGTCGTGGTCGCGCCGACGGGCGCGGGGAAGACCCCGATCGGGATGGTCGCGGCCCTTGAGGCACACGCCCGCGGACGCAAGGCGGCCTGGCTGGTGCCGCAGCGCTCGCTCACCGACGAACTCGACCGCGAGCTCCAGCTGTGGCGGAGTCGCGGACTGCGGGTGGTGCGCCTGACCGGTGAGGCCGCGGTGGACACGGAGCTGATCCGGTCGGCCGACGTATGGGTCGCCACCACCGAGAAGTTCGAGGCCATCTGCCGTGCGGGCTCGCTGCGGGACGCGCTCGCGGAGGTCGGCTGCCTGGTGGTCGACGAGATCCACCTGCTCGGCGATCCGACCCGCGGAGCCGTACTGGAGGCGCTGCTCGCCCGCGTACGGGAGGACAGCGCCGCCACCCGGATCGTCGGTCTCTCCGCGACGGTCGCCAACGCGGACGAGGTCGCCCAGTGGCTGGGCGCCCGCCTGGTCCGTACCACCTGGCGGCCCACGCGGCTCACCTGGCAACTGCCCCTCCTGCCCCTGGTCGACGAGACGGACTGGGCGGCGCGGGCCGCCGTCCGCACCCAGGCCGCCGTCCGCATCGCCCGGCAGGTCACCGCGGACAGTGGCAGCGTCCTCGTCTTCTGCGGCAGCAAGCGCCGGGTACGGTCCACGGCGCTCGCGCTGGCCGCCGACCGGGGCGTGCCCACCGCCGGTGTGGACGCCGACGACGCCGAAGCGGTGGAGCGGCTGTGCACCAAGGCAGGCGTACGGCTGCACTACCGGGACTGGCCGTACAAGCGGGAGGCCGAGCAGGCGTTCCGCGCCCGTGAGGCGGAGATCCTGGTCGCCACCTCCACGGTCGCGGCCGGCGTCAACCTCCCCGCCCGCGCGGTGATCGTCTGCGACACCACCCTCGGCCTTGACCGCGTCGAGGTGTCGATGGTCCAGCAGATGTTCGGACGTGCCGGGCGCATCGGCGCCGGAGAGCGCGAGGGCTGGGCGTTCCTGCTCACCGACCCGGCCGAACGGGCGCACTGGCAGGCCCGGCTGGCCGCCGGATACACCGTACGGTCGCGATTGGACGAGCACCTGGCCGACCACCTGCTCGCCGAGGCCGTGCAGGAGCGCCTTTCGACCCTCGAAGAGGCGGAACGCTGGTGGGCCGGGACGTTCGCCGCCCATCAGGGGCACGACAGCGTGGAGCCTCTGCACGAGGCGGCACAGTTCCTCGCCTCGGTGGGCTGCCTGCGGCCCGCCGCCGACGAGGACCGCCTGGAGCCCAGCGCGCTGGGCCGGCTGACCAGTCGCTTCATGGTCGATGCCACGATCGCCGAGGGTCTGGCGACGGCATTGCGGCACGCCCCCGTACCCGAAGACCCGCTCACCGCCGAGCAGTTGCTCGGGGCCCTGCTCAGCACCCGCCTGCCCGTACTCGAACAGGCGCCGTTCACCGAGCGGGCGAAGACTGCCCTGCGCCGAGTCCTGCGTGAGACCGAGCACGCGGACGACGAGACGGACGACCCCTGGGGGTTGGGCCCGGCGCAGGAACCGGCCACGGCCGAAGACGAGCAGCGGCCGCAGGCCGGAGATCTCGCCCGCGCGGTTCTGCTCCTCGCGGCGACCCGTCCGCGCCTCTTCCGCGGCCGCCCCACCTATGTCCTCGGCATCCCCATGGACTCCATGATCGGCATCCTGGAGGAGGCCCAGCGCTATCTGGCCTGGCTCGGCGCCCAGGGCCCCCTCGGCACGGTCCACCCCTGGGTGGCCGTCGTCGCCGCCGACCTTTCGCTCCGCATCCGTTGGCGCACGCTGGGGGCCGGCCGAGGGGCCGGACGCCTCCTCTGGATGTGCGAGCGCATGGCCACGGCCCCGCTCGCGCCCGGCCTCGTGCCGCGTATGTGGAACGCGGCCCGGGGTCGCGGCATCGACGCGCCCGACTGGAACGGCACGACTCCGCCGAGCGACTGCGCACTCTCCCCGGACCGCTACCACGCCCTCCTCGCGGAGCGCGCCACCGGCACGCGCCTCACCCTCCAGGACGACACGGTCCGGGTATGGGCCCCGCCCGGCTCGGTGATCCGTCTGTGGAACGGCGCGACCACCACTCTGCACCTCGCCGACGGCGAGGAGACCACGCTGCCCGTTCCACCGGCCGACCCGGCCGACCCGTCGGCCGGGTGCTGCGGCGCGGCCGTCTTCACCCGCGGTGACCGACTGGCGGCAGGGTGGCTCGGAGCGTACGCGGCGCTGCGCGGCTGACCGGGCCAGGTCAATGGTGCATGGCTGTCGGGGAGTTGCGAGGTCGCTGCGATACGTTGACGGCGTGACCGACATCGAATCGCGCATTGACACGTCCCGGCCGCACACCGCCCGGATATGGAACTACTGGACCGGCGGCAAGGACAATTACCCGGTCGACCGGGAGGCCGGCGACCAGATCAGGAAGCTGCATCCCGGCATCGGGGAGTACGCGAAGGCGGACCGGCTGTTCCTGGGAAGGGCGGTGCGCCACCTGGCCGAGCAGGAGGGCATCCGGCAGTTCCTCGACATCGGTACGGGGCTGCCGAGCGCCGACAACACGCACGAGGTCGCCCAGCGCGTCGCCCCCGACACGCGTGTCGTGTACGTGGACAACGACCCGCTCGTACTGGCGCACGCCCGTGCCCTGCTGGTCGGGACGCCCGAGGGCCGCACCGACTACCTGGACGCCGACCTCCGGGACGTCGACACGATCCTGGCCGCCGCGGCGAAGACGCTCGACCTCTCGCAGCCGGTCGCGCTGATGCTGCTCGGCGTCGTCATCTTCGTCGAGGACGACGAGGAGTCGTACGCGATCGTCCGCCGGCTCATGGACGCGCTCGCACCCGGCAGCCACCTCGTCCTCTCCCACACGGTCACCCACCCCGACATGCCGGACGTCGACTCGGCGGTGGCGTTCTGGAACGAGCACGGCACGCCGAAGCTCACGCAGCGCACCCCTGCCGCCGTCGCGCGCTACTTCGACGGCCTGGAGCTGCTCGCACCCGGGGTGGTGTCCTGCTCCGCGTGGCGGCCGGAGACGCAGACACCGGACGTCGCGATGTACGCGGGCGTCGGCCGCAAGTGACGGCGGGCGTGGGCCGGCGCACCCGCGAACGGGTCGCGTCCTGCGGGGTCGGGTCGGCTCCTGCCCGCCTTTGCGGCGAAGTGGTCTCCGGCACAGGAGGGTCTGTTGCCTCTCCTCCCCGGAGCGCCCGTCGCCCGTGCAGCGCTAGGTTCTCGTAGCTCTCGGCATCGTCCGACGCGGTGGCGCGGGCCCGGGGGACGTGACCGACGTCCTACCCCGGGGCCGCCTCCGTACCGCAAGGTGGTCGCCATGACCTCCACGACCCACTCCCGCCTCCTCTTCCGCGCCCGGACGGGCGGCCCGAAGGACGATCAGGGCCCCAAGGTCCTCGAGCACGTCCTCGGCTGGACCCTCGTCGTCCTCCTCGCCATGCTCGTCACCCGGGCCGGCCTCATGTGAGCCGGGCCCGAGGCTGAGGCCGCGACTGGTGCGTGCCCGTGCACGTCACCATGCCCGCGGCCCGGCCCCCGGATCTTCCGCAGACGGCGTCCGTGTGACCGGCCGGCGGCCCACGTGATCCCCGGGCCCCGAGCGGGCATACTCCCCGCGACCCGCGCGCGGCACGCCCGCGCCCGGCAGGGAGGAGGGCCCGGCCATGGCTGCCGAGAGCAACGCGGACGGTGTGGAACGCCGGCTGCCCACCGACGAGGCCCGCGAGCTGCTCGCCCTGACGCGCGACATCGCCCGCCGGGAGATCGCGCCGCGCGCCGCCGAGGAGGAGGCCGCCGGACGGTTCCCGCGCGAGCTGTTCACACTGCTGTCCCGCTCCGGACTGCTCGGCCTTCCCTACGACCCCGAGTACGGAGGGGGCGGCCAGCCGTACGAGGTCTACCTCCAGGTCCTCGAAGAGCTCGCCGCCGCCCGGCTCACCGTCGGGCTCGGGGTCAGCGTCCACATCCTCTCCTGCCACGCGCTCGCCCGCTTCGGCTCCGAGGAGCAGCGGGCCGCCCACCTGCCCGCCATGCTGGGCGGCGGCCTCCTCGGCGCCTACTGCCTCTCCGAGCCCTCCGCCGGATCCGACGCGGCCGCTCTGCGCACCCGAGCCGTCCGCGAGGGCGACGGCGGAGACTGGGTGATCGACGGTACGAAGGCCTGGATCACCCACGGCGGCATCGCCGACTTCTACACGGTCATGGCCCGTACCGGCGGCGCCGGGGCGCGGGGGATCACCGCCTTCCTGGTGCCGGGGGACGCGCCGGGACTGAGCGCCGCCCCGCCCGAGCGGAAGATGGGCATGACCGGCTCGCCCACCGCGCAGCTCCACCTCGACGGTGTACGGGTGTCCGACGCGCGGCGCCTCGGCGCGGAGGGGCAGGGTTTCACCCTCGCGCTCGACGCGCTGGACTCCGGGCGGCTCGGCATCGCCGCCTGCGCGGTCGGGCTCGGCCAGGCGGCCCTGGACGAGGCCGTGGCGTACGCCAGGGAGCGCCGCCAGTTCGGCCGGCCGATCGCCGACTTCCAGGGGCTCCGCTTCCTCCTCGCGGACATGGCGACCCGGGTCGAGGCAGGCAGGGCGCTGTATCTGGAGGCGGCGCGGCTCCGCGACGAGGGGCGGCCCTTCGGCCGCTGCGCGGCGATGGCCAAGCTGTTCTGCACGGACGCCGCCATGCAGGTCACGACGGACGCGGTGCAGGTGCTCGGCGGGTACGGCTACACGGCGGACTTCCCCGTGGAGCGGTATCTGCGGGAGGCGAAGATGCTCCAGATCGTCGAGGGGACCAATCAGATCCAGCGGGTGGTCATCGCGCGTCACCTGGTCGGACCAGAATCCCGCTGACGCGTACGGTGCGGTCGGCCCAGACGGGGCCGGCGGCGAGCCGGGCCCACTCCTGGTCGCGGTGGCCCGGGAGGGTGCGGCCCTGGCTCGCCCAGAGGGAGAGCACGGCCCGGTAGATGGGCGGATCGGCGGGGAGGCGTGGCGGAGCCGCCGCCTGCGCCGGTACGGGGACGGGCGTCGGCACCGGCGGCGGTGCGGTCGGTGTCCGTGCGGGCGCGGGCGAAGGCGCCGGATGACGAACCGATTCTTCAAGGCGCGGCGCGGCCTGTCGGTGGCGACCGACACCGCTGGGAGTGGTGTACAGCGTGGTCATGCCCGGACCAACGCGCCCCGGCGGCCGTGGTCACCCCCGTACGGATTCGAGCGGAAGTTCGCCTGGTGCCCGGCGCCCCGTGCATCCGGTATCCAATATCCAATATTCGTAGCCAATAGCCAATAGCCAATAGCCAGTGGCCAGTGGCCAGTAGTCGCGTCCGGGCCTGTCCCCCCCCCGCCCCACCCCCTGCACGACCCTGGCCCCCCGCCCTGAACCTGACGTACCGTCAGTTCCTCTCGCCGCGCAGCCCAGTCGCCCAGGAGGTCCGCCATGTCCGTGCACCGGCACGTCGTCGACGACCGGCCCGTACCGCTCGACGAATACCCCGTGCACCAGGCCCCGCTCTCGATGAAGCACCACATCAGCGGTGACCGCAACGCCTACGACCGGTGCATCTTCCACGTCTTCGACCACACCGGCCGCGCCCTGCTCATCGCCGGTCTCGGCGTCTACCCCAACACCGGGGTCATCGACGCCTACGCCACCCTCCGCGTCGGCGACCGGCTGCACGCCGTCCGCGCCTCCGACGCCCTCGGCGACGACCGTACGAACCTCTCCACCGGCCCGTTCACCATCACGGTCGACGAACCCCTCAAGCGGCTCTCCCTGCGCTGCGCGGCCGACCCCGACGACCCCGACGGACTCTCCTACGACCTCGCCTGGACCGGCGACTTCCCCGCGGTCTGGGAGCCCCACCACACCCAGCGCCACGGCGGCCGACTCACCCTCGAAGGCCGCCGCTTCGTCCAGGCCGGGCACTGCGCGGGCACCATCAGGGCGGGTGGCGAGGAGTTCACGGTCACCCCGGGGGAGTGGACCGGCACCCGCGACCGCAGTTGGGGAGTCCGCCCGATCCCCGGCGAGGAGCCCGGCCGTGCCGCCGAGTTCCGCCCCGAGGGATTCCACTGGCTCTGGATACCGATGCGCTTCGAGGACCGCTTCCTCATGGTCATCGCCCAGGAGGACGCCGACGGCTACCGCACCCTCAACGAGGCCCTGCTCGTACGGAACGGTCACCGCGACAGCCAACTCGGCTGGCCCCGCACCGAGATCACCTACCGTCCCGGCACCCGCCACCCGGAACGGGCCACTGTCCACCTCACCGACCCGACCGGCAAACCCCTGGAGATCGGCGTCGAGATCCTCGCCTCCTCCCCGCTCGCCGTCGGCGCGGGTTACCCGCCCGCCACGGACTGGCAGCACGGCACCTGGCAGGGCCGCGGCTGGACCGACCGGCGGGCGTACGACCTCTCGGACCCGGCGGCCCACCCCATGGCCGCCTACGGCGTCACGGACCACGCCGCCCGCTTCACCCTCGACGGCCACACGGGCCACGGCGTGTTCGAGCACGGCTCCTTCGGCCGCCACGACCCCAGCGGCTTCACCGACCACCCCTCGACCGCCCCGTAGGGAGCTCCCCGATGGCCACCGCGCCCCGCCCCCGCACCACCACCCGGGACCCCGAGGAACTCGGCCGACGGCTCACCGCCTGGCTGGACCCGCGCCTGCCCGGGGCCCGCGTCACCGGTCTCGCCGCCCCCGACTCCAACGGCATGTCCAGCGAGACCCTGCTTTTCGACCTCGACCACCCCGACGCCCCGGTACGCGGCTGCGCCCTGCGGCTGGCCGCCGACCCCGCCGCGTACACCGTCTTCCCCGTCTACGACATGGCTCGGCAGCACCGGGTCATGCGGCTGGTCGCCGAGCACACCGACGTCCCCGTGCCGCGCGTGCTCTGGCTGGAGGAGGACCCGGGGCCGCTCGGCGCCCCCTTCTTCGTGATGGCCCGCACCGAGGGCCGCGTCCCGCCGGACGTCATGCCCTACACGTACGAGGGGAACTGGCTGCACGCCGCCACCGACGCCGAACGCGCGCGGCTCGAAGCCGAGTCCGTCTCCGTAGTGGCCAGGCTCCACGACCAGTTCCCGGTGGAGGAGGCCGAGTTCCTGCTGCCGGAAGGCGCGGGAAGCCCGCTGCGCCGCCACGTCGACGCCCAACGCGCCTACTACGCCTGGGTGGTGGACGGCCTCGCACCCTCACCGCTCATCGAGTCGGCCTTCGACTGGCTGGAGTCGCACTGGCCGGCCGACGAGGGCCCCGCCGTCCTGGGCTGGGGCGACGCGCGGATCGGGAACATCGTCTACGACGGATTCACCCCCGCCGCCGTCCTCGACTGGGAGATGGCGGCCTGCGTCCCGCGCGAGGTGGACCTCGGCTGGACGGTCTACCTCCACCGCTTCTTCCAGGACCTGACCGTCGGCTTCGGCCAGCCAGGACTGCCCGGATTCCTGCGGCGCGACGCGGTCGAGCGGCGTTACGCCGAGCTGACCGGCCACACGCCGCGCGACATGGAGTTCCACACCCTCTACGCGGCGCTGCGGCACGCGATCGTCATGCTCAGGATCGCGTACCGGCAGGCCCACTTCGGCGAGGTCGCGGTACCCGCGGACCCCGACGGCCTGATCCTGCACCACGCCACCCTGGCGGCCATGGTGCGGGGAAGCTACTGGTGAGCGGAGGGGCCCGGAGGCCCCGTCCGGAACAGGTCCTAGGCCGCGCGCCGCATCTGCGGCACCCGGATCGGACGCGAGCCCGGACCGCCGACGTGCGAGAAGGGCTGCGTGCGCCAGTCGAGACCCTGGGGGAGCGTCAGGAGCAGCGCGGTGTCCTGCTCCTGGACCTCCAGGCTGTCGTCGGCCGGACGGGCCTCGGTCGCGGACAGGCCCGTGCCCGGGCAGACCGTCAGGACGAACGGGTTCCACGCCGTGGGGCACAGCGCGTGCTCCGGCAGCGCGTCCTCGTCCGCGAGCAGCGCGATGGGCTGCACGCACTCCGGGCAGATGACCCGGAACATCTCAAAGGTGTCGTACGCGTCGAGCTCGTCGGACGTGTCGACCGAATCAACAGGCTCCTGCATGGAGAATCTCCCCCTCGGGTGGGTCGGCCGGATCTGTGCGGCCTCGACCACAGAAAGCACTTCCCATACGGCCGTCCGCATAATCGTGTGGCAGTACCCGAGGGCGGACGCAAACCTGTGGCGTTCGTCACATGCCCGTCGCAGGTGCCCCGTGGCCGCCCATACCGCCAGATAGCGGCCGTCCCCGGCGGTGCCCCTTCCTTCCGGGCGCAATAGGGTCACCGCATGGAGGAGCTGGATCGTCAGATCGTCGAGTTGCTCGTCAAGGACGGGCGCATGAGCTACACCGACCTGGGCAAGGCCACGGGCCTGTCCACGTCGGCGGTGCATCAGCGCGTCCGCCGTCTGGAGCAGCGCGGAGTCATCCGCGGCTACGCGGCCGTGGTCGACCCGGAGGCCGTGGGCCTTCCGCTGACCGCCTTCATCTCGGTCAAACCCTTCGACCCCAGCTCCCCCGACGACACCCCCGACCGGCTCGCCGACATCCCGGAGATCGAGGCCTGCCACAGCGTCGCCGGCGACGAGAACTACATCCTCAAGGTCCGCGTCGCCACCCCGCTGGAGCTGGAGCACCTGCTCAGCCGCATCCGTTCCCAGGCCGGCGTCTCCAGCCGTACGACCGTGGTCCTCTCCACGCCGTACGAGGCCAGGCCGCCGCGCATCTGACACGCCCCGGAGGGTCCCCCGGGTGTCCCGGGGGACCTGGCGGACAAACCGGGTCCGGCCAGGTCATAGCCTGGTCGCATGAGTGAGCCCATGCCTGCTGCGTCTCCCGCCGAACACCGCACCGTGCTGCTGCGCGGTGGCGAAGTCCACAGCCCCGCCGACCCCTTCGCCACCGCCATGGTGGTGGAGCGCGGGCACGTCGCCTGGGTCGGCTCGGAGGGCGCGGCCGACGCCTTCGCCTCCGGTGTGGACGACGTGGTCGACCTGGAGGGCGCGCTCGTCACCCCGGCGTTCGTCGACGCCCATGTGCACACCACGGCCACCGGGTTCGCCCTCACCGGGCTCGACCTCTCCTCCGCCGCCTCGCTCGCCGAGGCGGCGGAGCTGATCCGCGCCCACGCCGCCGCCCGCCCCGAGGACCGCATCCTCATCGGTCACGGCTGGGACGCCTCCCGGTGGCCCGAGCGCCGGCCGCTCACCCGCGCCGAACTCGACGAGCTCACCGGCGGCCGCCCGCTCTACCTCACCCGTATCGACGTCCATTCGGCCGTCGTCACCACCGCGCTCCTCGACCTCGTCCCCGGCGTCCGCGACCTGGACGGCTTCCACGACGGGCAGCGGCCGCTCACCGGTGACGCCCATCACGCCGTGCGCGCCGCCGCCTTCGGCGCCGTCTCCGCGCGCCAGCGCACCGAGGCGCAGCGCGCCGCCCGTGCCCGGGCGGCCTCCCTCGGCATCGGCACCCTGCACGAGTGCGGCGGACCGCAGATCTCCTCCGAGGAGGACTTCACCGGCCTCCTGGACCTGGCCCGCGACGAGGCCGGGCCCCGTGTCGTCGGCTACTGGGCCGACCTGGACGTGGAGCGGGCCCGCGGACTCGGGGCTCTCGGCGCGGCCGGCGACCTCTTCGCCGACGGCTCCCTCGGCTCCCACACGGCCTGCCTCCACGAGCCGTACGCGGACCACGCCGACGCCGGCCACACGGGCGCCGCTCACCTGGACGCGGCCGCCGTCGCCCTCCATGTCGCGGCCTGCACAGAGGCGGGCCTCCAGGCCGGCTTCCACGCCATCGGGGACGCCGCGGTGACCGCCGTCGTCGAGGGCGTCAGGGCTGCCGCGGAGAAGCTCGGCCTGGCCAGGATCAGGGCCGCCCGGCACCGCGTCGAGCACGTCGAGATGCTCACCCCCGAGACCATCGCCGCCTTCGCCGAGCTGGGCCTCACCGCCTCGGTCCAGCCCGCCTTCGACGCGTTCTGGGGCGGCGAGGAGGGCATGTACGCCGACCGGCTCGGCGTCGAGCGGGCCCGCACCCTCAACCCGTACGCGGCGCTCCTGCGCGCCGGTGTGCCGCTGGCCTTCGGCTCCGACAGCCCGGTCACCCCGCTGGACCCCTGGGGCACCGTCCGGGCTGCGGCCTTCCACCGCACCCCGGAGCACCGGATCTCGGTCCGGGCCGCCTTCACCGCGCACACCAGGGGCGGCTGGCGGGCCGTGGGCAGGGACGACGCCGGGACGCTCGTGCCCGGCGCCCCCGCCGACTACGCCCTCTGGCGCACCGAGGAACTCGTCGTCCAGGCCCCCGACGACCGGGTGGCCCGCTGGTCCACCGACCCGCGCTCCGGGACGCCCGGTCTGCCCGATCTGTCCCCCGGTGTCGATCTTCCCGTCTGCCTCCGTACCGTCGTGCACGGCCGGACGGTGTTCGTACGGCCGAACGAGTGATGTAGGGATATGTCCTACCTGTAACCCTCGTCCGTACGCTTGTCCCCGACCTGCGGATCTTCCCCTCCGGCCTGGCCTTTTCGTACGTCTCCGCAGGTCAAGCCGGTATTGACAGCCGACCGCCAGGGGCGGGTAGGTTCTCCGCGTCCACCACAGGACGTCCGACCGGACCGCCGCCCCCTCGCCATCGCCGAACGCCGCCCGCGCCTCGGCCGCGAGGGAAGGTTTCTCCGGTGGAAGGTGCGACCCGGGTGGGGCCCGGACGTTCAGTAGACAACGGCTCTCGGTCGACCCGCAGCCAGCGGATCCCAGGTCGGACCGAAGGACGTCGGGCCCCGCACCGCACCGCGGCCCTGCGGATCGCGAGGCCGCCGCCCCTCCCTGTACCCCCTGTGTCCCCCGCCCAGCCACCCGCCGCGCCGGAGCACTCCGAGGACCTCGCTATGGTGGGGGCCTGCGTTTGTATCCGAAGGGGCAGTAGTGAACGACGGTGGCCAGAGGCGTTACGGCCCGCTCGGCAAGGCCTTGGTGATCATTCCGACCTACAACGAGGCGGAGAACATCAAGCCGATCGTCGCGCGGGTGCGGGAAGCCGTACCCGAGGCGCACGTTCTCGTCGCCGACGACAACAGCCCTGACGGCACGGGCAAGTTCGCGGACGAGATCGCGTCCGACGACGACCATGTGCACGTCCTGCACCGCAAGGGCAAGGAGGGGCTCGGCGCCGCCTACCTCGCCGGCTTCCGGTGGGGCATCGAGCACGGGTACGGCGTCCTCGTCGAGATGGACGCCGACGGCTCCCACCAGCCCGAGGAGCTCCCGCGGCTGCTCACCGCCCTCAAGGGCGCGGACCTGGTCCTCGGCTCCCGCTGGGTGCCGGGCGGCCGCATCGTGAACTGGCCGAAGTCCCGCGAGTTCATCTCCCGCGGCGGCAGCCTCTACTCGCGCGTGATGCTGGACGTACCGATCCGCGACGTCACCGGCGGCTACCGGGCCTTCCGCAAGGAGACCCTGGAGGGCCTGGGCCTGGAGGACGTGGCCTCCGCGGGCTACTGCTTCCAGGTCGACCTGGCCCGCCGGGCGGTCGCCGCCGGCTTCCACGTCGTCGAGGTGCCCATCACCTTCGTGGAGCGCGAGGTCGGCGACTCGAAGATGAGCCGGAACATCGTCGTCGAGGCGCTGTGGCGGGTCACCGGCTGGGGTCTGTCGGCGCGGGCGGAGAAGGTCGGCAAGCTGCTCGGCCGCAAGCCTTCCTGAGCCTTCCGCCCTCTTCCGGCACCTTCCGGCGACCCTTTCCGCGCCCTCTCGGCTCCCTTCCCGCCCCCTCTCCGCTCCCGGACGTCCTGAACCGTTCTTTACGACGTTCCGGCGCGGCCCCAGGCACACTGGGGACCATGACGACAGGCGCACCGCCCCCTCTCGCCCCGAAGCGCTCACGCGCGCGTACGTTCCTCCCGCTCGGCGTGGCCGCCTGGCTGGTCCTGGAGATCTGGCTGCTCTCGTTGGTGGCCGGCGCGGCGGGCGGTCTGACCGTCTTCGCCCTGCTCGTGGGCGGCGCCGTGCTCGGCGCGACCGTCATGAAGCGGGCGGGGCGGCGCGCCTTCCGTAACCTCACCTCCACCTTCCAGCAGGCCCAGGCGGCGGCTCAGGCCGGGGCCATGCCCCAGGCGCCCGACCGGACCGCCTCGGAGGACCGCAACGGCTTCCTGATGCTCGGCGGCCTCCTGCTCATGATCCCCGGCCTGGTCTCGGACGCGGCGGGCCTGCTCCTCCTCGTCCCCCCGGTCCGCTCCTTCCTCGGGCGGTACGCGGACAGGGCCGCCGAGCGCCGGATCAGCGCCGCGCCTCCCGGCAGCCTCCAGGACGCCTTCCAGCAGGCCCGTATCCGCCGCCCGGACGGCAAGGTGGTGCAGGGTGAGGTCATCCGCGAGGACGCCGCCAGGGGCCCGTACGGGGCCGACGAGCCCCGCCCGCCCCTGACGCCCTGAACACACAGGCCACGGAAACGCCGCGGGGCCCGGTACACAGTTCGTGTACCGGGCCCCGCGGCGTTCGTTCGTCCGATGGGTCCGCTAGGCGGACTTGCGGCTGTCGCGCGGATGCACGGCAATGTTCATGGCGCCGGAACGAAGGACGGCCAGCCTTTCGGCGAGGACCTCCTCCAGTTCCTCGCGGGTGCGTCGCTCCATGAGCATGTCCCAGTGCGTACGCGCAGGCTTGCCCTTCTTCTCCTCAGGTCCGTCCCCGTCCACCAGGAGTGCCTGGATTCCGCAGACCTTGCATTCCCACTCCGGCGGAATTTCCGCTTCCACCGAGAAGGGCATCTCAAAACGATGGCCCTTCTCGCATGCGTACTCCACGGCCTGGCGCGGGGCCAGATCGATGCCGCGGTCGGTCTCGTAGCTCGTCACCACGAGGCGCGTGCCGCGAAGAGCTCGCTCACTCATGAATCGTGCCTCCCGGGCTTGTCGCCCACAGGACAGATGTCGCTGTCGTCGTTATCCGGTCAACGTCCGGTCGGCGGTAAAGATTCCCGTGCCGGGTCATGCGTCGCCCGTCGTGCCGCCCCTTGTTGTACCCACCAGTGCCCGTTTTGTCACATCTGACGGCAGAAGTGACCCGGCGTCTTCACCAAAGCAGCACGCAGTAACGGTCCGCCTGGCAGGCCAAACGCGTACACTACCGCCCTTTCATCGCCACGTCTAAATCCGGTCCGGAACGGCGTTCCCCGCGGCTTCCACCGCGCGCCGCACCGGAACCCGGGCGAGCAGGGCGAACCCGACCACGAAGAAGATCACCAGGGAGATGATGGCATCCCGGTAGCTTCCGGTCAGCTGATACGCGAGACCGAACACGAGTGGACCCAGCCAGCTGAGCCCCCGATCGCTCATCTCGTACGCCGAGAAGTACTCCGCCTCCTTGCCGCGTGGCACCAGATGCGAGAACAGCGAGCGCGACAGCGCCTGGCTCCCGCCGAGCACCAGGCCGATCGCGGCCGCCAGACTGTAGAAGAACACCGGCGCGTCGGCCGGCAGGAAATAGGCCGCCGCCAGGATCAGCGTCCAGACCGCGAGTGAGCCCAGAATCGTCCGCTTGGCACCGTACGACCGGGCGAGTCGCCCCATCCCGAGCGCCCCCGCCACCGCGAGCACCTGCACGAGCAGGACCGCGGTGATCAGCGTGGTCTGGTCGAGCCCCAGCTCCTCGGAGCCGTACAGGGAGGCCTGCGAGATCACCGTCTGCACACCGTCGTTGTAGACCAGGTAGGCGAGCAGGAAGGAGAGCGTCAGCGGATGCCGGCGCATGTCCTTGAGGGTCGCCCGCAGCTGCCGCCAGCCACTGCCGACCGCGCCCTCGCCCGCCCCCTCGCGCCCCTCCGGGCGGATCCGCCGGTCGCGCAGCCGCCGCAGCGGTATGAGGGCGAAGGCGCCCCACCACACTCCCGCCGAGGCCAGACAGATCCGGACCGCCTCGCCCTCGGTCAGACCGAAGGAGTCGTGGCCCGAGTACAGGACCAGGTTCAGGACGAGGACCAGCGCGCCGGACGTGTAGCCGAAGGCCCAGCCGCGCGAGGAGACCGCGTCCCGCTCGTCCGGCTCCGCGATCTGCGGGAGGTAGGCGTTGTACAGCATCATCGACACCGCGAGGGAGGCGTTCGCCACGATCAGCAGGAACGCCCCGAGCAGATACCGCTCACCCGCCAGGAAGAACATCCCGGCCGTGGCCGTCGCCCCCAGGTACGCCGCCGCGGCGAGCAGCGGCTTCTTCCGGCCCGTACGGTCGGCCGCCGCGCCCACCAGCGGCATCGCCAGGACCGCGACCACGATCGACGCGGACACGGCGTACGCGAAGAGCGAGCCGGCCCGCACCGGTATCCCCAGCGGGTGCACGAAGCCCTCGGCGTCGGCCGCCGCCCGCGCCACCGAGGTCAGATACGGGCCGAGGAACACGGTGAGGACGCTCGTCGAGTACACCGAGCACGCGAAGTCGTAGAAGTACCAGCCCCGCTGTTCCCGCCGGCGCTCGGCGGGGCCGGTGGCGTACTCCTCCGGTTCGGTGGTTCCAGCGGTCAAGGCCGCGCCCCCTCGTTCGTCCCCGTGATCCGCCCGGCTGATCCGGGCGCGGTGCGACCGGGACGCGCGCTCAGACCCACACACCCCGCTCGGTCAGCACCGAGCGCAGCGTCTCCAGTTGATCGGTCATGATGCCATCGACCCCGAGGTCGAGGAGAGCGTTCATCCGGGCCGGATCGTTCACGGTCCACACGTGGACCTGGAGCCCGCGCGCGTGCGCCTCCCGAACGAAGCGGCGGTCCACCACCGGGATGCCGCCCTGGCGCTCCGGGACTTGCGCGGCGACCGCCCCGGCCCGGACCGCCGCCGGGATGCCGAGCGAGCGCAGCCGCAACCCGATCACCCCGCGCACCCCGTACGAGGTGGCCAGCCGGGGACCGGCCAGCCGCTGTGCCCTCGCCACCCGGGCCTCGGTGAAGGAGCCCACGCAGACCCGGTCCCAGGCGCGCTTCTCACGGATCAGGTTCACCAGCGGGTACAGCGCCGACTCGGCCTTGAGGTCCACGTTCCAGCGGGCCTCGGGGAACTCGTCCAGGAGGTCGGCGAAGAGCGGCAGCGGCTCCTTGCCCGCCACCCGGGCCTCGCGCACCGCCGCCCACGGCAGGTCGCCGATCCGGCCCGTGGCGTCCGTGACCCGGTCGAGAGTGGCGTCGTGGAAGGCGACGAGCGCCCCGTCCGCCGTCGTGTGCACATCGGTCTCGAAGTAGCGGTAGCCCGCCGCGGCGGCCCGGCGGAAGGCGGCCGCCGTGTTCTCCAGGCCGTTCGCCGTGCCGCCGCGGTGGGCGAACGGGAGGGGTGAGGGATGGTCGAGATAGGGATGGCGTACGCGAGTCACCGCCGCAGTATGGCCTGTGCGGGTGTCGCGGGGGCGACCGCGGTGCTGCCGGAGTCCGGCTCGGGCACGGCGAACCAACGAAGGAAGAACTGGGCGAGCGGCCCGATGGCCAGGGCGTACAGGACCGTGCCGACACCGACCGAACCGCCGAGCAGGAACCCGGTGGCGACGACCGCCACCTCGATCGCCGTCCGCACGAGCCGGACGGAGCGGCCGGTGAGCCGGTGCAGACCGGTCATCAGGCCGTCGCGCGGGCCGGGGCCGAAGCGCGCCGCGATGTACAGGCCCGTCGCGACCCCGTTGAGGACGATCCCGGCCGCGAGCAGCGGGATCCGCGCGGCCAGGCCGTGGACGTCGGGGAGGAGCGCAAGCGCGCCGTCCATCGCCAGACCGATCACGAGCACGTTGGAGACGGTGCCGAGGCCGGGCCGCTGCCTAATCGGGATCCACAGCAGCAGCACCGCGGCCCCGAGGACGGTCGTCACCACGCCGATGGTCAGGCCCGTCTTCTCGGCGAGACCCTGGTGGAGGACGTTCCAGGGCTCGAGCCCGAGGCCGGTGCGGACCAGGAGCGCCGAACTGGCCCCGTACAGCGTCAGTCCCACGTAGAGCTGGACGAGCCGGCGGGTCAGGTGCCGGCTGTGGAGGCCGGAGGCGATGGACAAGGTTTTCCCCCCAGGGTGTGGTGGTAGTGGACTGGCTCATGACACTCTGTGGCAGGGGAAAGGATGCCAACCATGGCCAATTCGAGGAAGGTGGACTGATTTCGATGGTCCAGTGGACTTCGGCGGTAGGACCGGCTCAGCTCGCGCGGCAGCTCCAGGCGCAGCAGCCGCGGCCCGCCGGACCCGGCGCCCGCAAGCCGCCCGCATACCGCGCGCTGGCCGACGGCATCCGCCTGCTCGTCCTGGAGGGCCGCGTCCCGGTCGCCGCCCGGCTGCCCGCCGAGCGGGAACTCGCCCTCGCCCTCACCGTCAGCCGTACGACCGTGGCCGCGGCCTACGAGGCGCTCCGCGCCGAGGGCTTCCTGGAGTCGCGGCGGGGCGCCGGCAGCTGGACCGCCGTACCGGCCGGGAACCCGCTGCCCGCACGCGGCCTCGAACCGCTGCCCCCCGAGGCCCTCGGTTCGATGATCGACCTCGGCTGCGCGGCGCTGCCCGCGCCCGAGCCCTGGCTCACCCGGGGCGTCCAGGGCGCCCTGGAGGAACTGCCCCCCTACGCCCACACGCACGGGGACTACCCGGCCGGACTGCCCACGCTGCGGCAGATGCTCGCCGACCGCTACACCGCGCGGGGCATCCCCACGATGCCCGAACAGATCATGGTCACCACCGGCGCCATGGGTGCCATGGACGCCATCTGCCACCTCTTCGCGGGCCGGGGCGAGCGCATCGCCGTCGAGTCCCCCTCGTACGCCAACATCCTCCAGCTGATGCGGGAGGCCGGCGCCCGGCTCGTGCCCGTCGCCATGTCCGAGGGCCTCGGAAGCTGGGACCTGAGCCGCTGGCGCCAGGTGCTGCGGGACGCGGCACCCCGCCTCGCGTATGTGGTGGCCGACTTCCACAACCCCACCGGAGCGCTGGCCGACGAGGACCAGCGCCGGCAGCTCGTGGACGCGGCCCGCTCGGCCGGCACGGTCCTCGTCGTCGACGAGACCATGACGGAACTGCGCCTGGACGACGACCTGGAGATGCCCCGGCCGGTCTGCGCCTTCGACCCGGCCGGCTCCACCGTCCTGACGGTCGGCTCGGCCAGCAAGGCCTTCTGGGCGGGCATGCGCATCGGCTGGGTCCGGGCGGCTCCCGACGTGATCCGTTCCCTGGTGGCCGCGCGCGCGTACGCCGACCTCGGCACCCCCGTCCTCGAACAGCTCGGCGTGAACTGGCTCATGGGCACGGGAGGCTGGGAGGAGGCCGTGAAGCTGCGCCGCGACCAGGCCAGGGAGAACAGGGACGCGCTCGTCGCCGCCGTCCGCAGGGAGCTCCCGGCACCCTGAGCTGGGGCGTCGAGTCCTACCTCGTCCCGTTCGTGGAGACCACGGACGCGATGGTCGACCTCGTGGACGCCGAGCTCCTGAAGCTCC